>NZ_JBHVEG010000057.1:0-34628 GCF_042802395.1 Promicromonospora sp. NPDC057488 | reverse complement strand
ACCTTCTACCGACCACTCATTCGGGCGGGGACCCCGGACCCGGCCGCGGCTCCCCCGCGGCTCAGAGCTCCTCGTACCTGGCCGGGTCCTGGTCGGCCGTGCGGCCGTCGGGGCGGCCCAGGGCGGTGATCCGGGCGACCTCGTCGTCGGTGAGCGCGACGTCGAAGATCGCCAGGTTCTCCCGCTGCCGGTCGCGGCCGGCGGCCTTGGGCAGCGGGATCGCGCCGCAGGCCACGTGCCACGCGAGCACGGTCTGCGCCGGGCTGACCTCGTGCGCCTGCGCGATCCGCGTGATCACCGGGTTGTCGAGCAGGTCGTTGCCGCGCCCGATCGGGCTCCACGACTCGGTGAGGATGCCGTGCTCCCGGTGGAACGCGAGCGCCTCGGTCTGCGGGAAGTACGGGTGCAGCTCGATCTGGTTGACCGCCGGCAGCTCGCCCGTCTCCTGCGCGAGCCGGTCGAGGTGCTCGGGCAGGAAGTTGCAGACGCCGATCTGGCGCACCAGCCCGCGCTCGCGCGCCTCGATCAGGGCGCGCCAGGCCTCGACGTACTTGCCGACGGACGGGTTGGGCCAGTGGATGAGGTACAGGTCGACGGTGTCCAGGCCGGTGCGCAGCACGCTCTCCTCGACGGTCTGGATCGCGTCGTCGAACGCCTGGTACTTGCCGGGCAGCTTGGAGGTCACCACGATCTCGTCGCGCGGCACGTCGGAGCGCCGGACCGCCGCGCCCACGGCGCCCTCGTTCTGGTAGCTCGCGGCCGAGTCCAGCAGCCGGTAGCCGGCGTCCAGCGCGTCGACGACGGCGCTCGCCCCGGCCTCCCCGCGCAGGCGGTAGGTGCCGAACCCGACGGCGGGCAAGGTGTATCCGGACGGCGTGGCGACCGTGGGGATCGACATACGAGGGCTCCTCAGCATCGACATCAGGTCCCTCGACCGTAACCGTTCCCGCTCACCGCAGAAGCACGCCGAGCACAGCCGCCCCGGCCCAGGCGGCCAGCACCACCAGCACGAGCCCGACGTCGGCCCGGCCGATCGGGACCGGGCGCCAGACCGTGCGGGGGCGCTCGCCGAGCCCGCGGGACTCCAGTGCCAGCGCGATCCGCTCGGAGGACCGGATCGAGGTGACCAGCAGCGCGAAGGCGGCCCGCCCGGCGTCGGCCGGGCCGAAGCGGGGGCGGCCCCGGCGCAGGGGTGCGCGCACCGCGTGGGCCGCCCGGATGGTGGCCCAGCGCTCGGGCATCGCCGCGAGCATGCGGTGGCCGGCGAGCACCGAGTACGCGTAGCGCGGGCTCAGCCGGGCGTGCTGCACGAGGCTGACCATCAGGTCGCGCGGCGGCGTCGAGGCCAGGAACCCGATGGTGAGCACGCCGATCACGAGGCCGCGCAGCGCGAGGGCGACGCCGATCGTCAGCCCCTCGACGCTGACCGGGGCGCCCGCGACCACCGGCGTGCCCGGGCGGCTCAGGGCGTTGATCGCGACGAGCCCCACGCCGAACACGACGAACGGCACCTGGCCGAGCACCAGGGTGCGCACCGGGAGGCGGGCAGCGGCCAGGACCGCCACGACCGCGAGCGCCCAGAGGACGAGCAGGGGGCGCGGGTCCAGGAAACCGAGGGTCGCGAGGGATGCCGCCAGCAGGATCGCGGCCTTGACCGTGGGGTTGCGGCGGGCGAGCAGGGACCGGGCGGGCGCCTGCGGTCCGGTGCGCGGTCCGGGCCGCGTGTCGACGGCAGTCATGCGGCCACCCCTAGTGCGAGGGCGGCGGCGTCCATGGCCCGCAGCACCGTGACCAGGGCGGGGCCGTCGCTCACCTCGGCGGCGAGCCGGCGCAGCAGAGCGGGTGGTCGCAGGCCGGCGCGTTCCAGGAGCGGCTCGTCGCGCAGCAGCTCCAGGGGCGTCGTGTCGGCGAGCAGGGTGCCGTCGGCGAGCACGAGCACGCGGTCGGCGTAGCCGGCCACGGCGCGCAGGTCGTGGCTGGAGAACAGCACGCCCCGGCCGTCGGCCGCGACGTCGCGCAGGGCGCGGAGCACGCCGACGGAGGCGTGCCGGTCGAGGCCGAACCCGGGTTCGTCGGCGAGCAGGAACGGGTGCTCGTGGACGAGCATCGCGGCGAGGCTGAGGCGACGCTTCTGCCCGCCCGAGAGCCGGTACGGGTTGTGGTCGGCGAGCCGGGTGAGCCCGAAGCGGGCCAGGGCCTGCTCGACCCGGGGCGCGGCGTCCGGCGGCAGGCCGTGCGCCACCTCCTGGCGCACCGTCGTGGCGGTGAACTGGTGCTCCGGGTTCTGGAACACGAGCCCGGCCCGCGGGCCCTCCACGCTGCCCGCGGCCGGGCGGTCGAGGCCCGCGAGGCAGGCCAGCAGCGTGGACTTGCCGCTGCCGTTGGCGCCGACCAGCGCTGTCGTGGTGCCCGGGCGCAGCTCCAGGTCGATGCCGCGGAGCACCTCGCGACGTCGGGCACGGGGACCGCGGGACACGGCGAGCCGGCGGGCGCGGAGCGGCGTCCCGCCGCGCGGGCCGGCGAGGTGCGCTTCTACCCGGTCATCGGGCCGGGAATCGGGCTGGTTTCGGGCCCAATCGCTGGGTAGAAGCGCACCTTCCGAGCGTGCCGCGGCGTCGCCCAGCAGCGCGCGGAGCTCCAGGTCCAGCGGGAGCCAGCAGCCCTCGCCGACCAGGTCCCGGAGCATCGGCACCGTGAGGTCCTCGACGGCGACGTCGTGCCGCACGCGCCCGTCCTTGCCGAGCACGATCCAGCGGTCCGGCAGGGCGGCGGCCCCGGCGTCGCCCGCCAGCTCGTCGAGCCGGTGCTCGACGAGCACGCAGGCGGCACCGGTCTCGCGCCGCACCACGTCGAGCGCACGCCGCACGGCGTCGATCCCGTCGGCGTCGAGCATGGAGGTCGGCTCGTCGAGCAGCAGCAAGCGGGGTGACGGCGCGATGGCCGCCGCGAGCGCCACGCGCTGCAGCTCGCCGCCGGACAGCTCCGCCGTCGCCCGCCCGGCCAGGCCCGCCGCCCCGGCCCGGTCGAGCGCCGTGCGCACGGCGGGCCCGATGAGGCCGGGGGCGACGGCGAGGTTCTCGAGCGGGAACGCGACCTCGTCGAGCACGTCGGGCAGGCAGACGCCGGACTCGGGGTCCTGGGCGACGACGCCGACGACGTCGGCGAGCCCCGCGATCCCCGTGCCGGCGACCGGCCGGCCCGCCACGGTCACGGCGCCGTCCACCTGGGCGTGCACGGCGTACGGCACCGCGCCGTGCAGCATCCGAAGCAGCGTGGACTTGCCCGAGCCCGACGGGCCGAGCACGAGCACGCTCTGCCCGGCGGCGATCCGCAGGTCGACGGGCCCCACGCCGTCGCCGGTGCCGTACACGGCCTCCAGGCCGCTGGTCTCGACGACGGCGGTGGAGGTCACGTCAGCGCTCACGCCGCACCACGGGTCCGCGCCCGGCGGCCGCCGCGCGGCCGATCGCGAACTCGTCCAGCACGCCCGTGCCGTGCAGCCGGTCGACGATCACCTTGGCGAGCAGCCCGCCCAGCACCAGTCCGGAGACGAGCTGGAGGCCCAGGCGCAGCGCCAGGATGTCCTGCCCGTACCAGCCGAACCGGAACGCGGACCACACGAACACCAGGCCCGCGCCGAGCACGCCCGAGAGCGCGTACACGCCCCACCCGAACTTCCGGTAGCGCGTGAGCGCGAACGGCAGCTCGCTGCCCGCGCCCTGGATCGCCGCGGCCACCAGCAGCAGCGGCCCGACCGGGGAGCCCAGGAAGACCACCTCGACCACCGACGCGATCACCTCGGCGATGATGCCGACGAAGGGCTTGCGGATGATCGCGACCGCGATCGGCGCCACCAGGAGCCAGCCGCCCAGCAGCACGTGCTGGGCCAGGTCGCCGGCCGGTCCCATGGCCACGGCGAGCCCGTTCCACGCCTGCACGAGCGCCCAGTACAGGAACCCGAAGACGACGCCGAGCATCACCATGAGCACGATGTCGCGCAGCGGCAGCCGCGCGCGCCGGCGTTCCGTCGTCTCGCTCATCGGGTGCCGCCCGCGTGGCTCGGGCTGTTCACCGAGAGGGTGAGGTGGCTGGTCACGTGCTGGACCGTGCGGCCCGCGAGGACCCACCCGGCGAACGCGCTGGCGAGCACGCGGCCGGCGTCTCCCTCCAGGCGCGTGACGAAGTGCTGCGAGCCGTGGAACGTGCCGTTCTCCTTGGCCAGCTCGATCGCGGCGTAGATGTCGCGCATGTGGTCCGGCGTGACGTCCGCGCGGACGTCGTCGGCCAGGGGGTACAGGGCCCACTCGGCCGTGACGAACCGGCCCGTGTCGCGGCCCTCCGGCACCTCGGTGACGCGCGGCCCCGCGCCGCCGGGCAGCTCGCAGACCACCTCGCCCGGGCAGCCCCTGGACAGGTGCACGGTGATCGCGGCGTGCTTGCCGGACGCCGCGATCCCGACCGTCAGGTCGGTGACGTAGCGCAGCAGGTCGGCCTCGGAGCCGCCCACGTAGGTGCTCACGTCGCCCGTCTCGACCACGAGGCCGGTCGTGTCGGCCTCGCGCAGCGCGCCCAGGATCACGTCGACGTAGTCGTCCGACATGACCGCCGCGGTGATCCGTGCGCCGACGCCGAAGCGCATCGGGTCGCCGCGCAGCCCGGCCGTCTCGTCGGTGCTGGTGGCATCGGTACTGGTGGCAAGGTC
This sequence comes from Promicromonospora sp. NPDC057488, assembly GCF_042802395.1. Taxonomy (NCBI): domain Bacteria; kingdom Bacillati; phylum Actinomycetota; class Actinomycetes; order Micrococcales; family Promicromonosporaceae; genus Promicromonospora; species Promicromonospora sp. NPDC057488. Next base: position 29,926 of record NZ_JBHVEG010000057.1, on the reverse strand, counting down.
TGCCATCGGGGTGCTCCCTGTCCGTCGGATATCCGTCGGCACAGGAGGACGGGCGCCCTACGGCCCCACGTCCTGAGTCGCTTCCTGCGCCGGCATGATCCGGATCAGGTTCTACGGTCGGAGTTCGAGTACTCCCTCTCAGCCCGGCATACCGGACTCCCGTGCACTGCGCTCACCGTAACAGCACGGCCGGACGCCGCCCCCACGCGTCCGCTCGCTAGCATCGGCGCATGCCCGACGACGCCGCGACCGTCCCGTCCCCCTGGGGCGAGCTCGCCCGTGCCACGACCACGCTGACCAGCGGCGAGACCCTGGTCCACGACTGGTACTCGGCCGACGCCGGCGCCGCTGACGGCGAGCCCGAGCTCATGGTCCGGGCGACCGACGCCGCCGCGGCGTCCGCCCTGCTGCCGCGTGTCGCGGCGTTCTTCGCGGACCGCGCGGGCTGGCAGCGGCGCGCGACGGACGCCGTCGTCAAGGAGTTCAGCGCCGAGGAGCCGACGCCGGACGAGCTCGCCGAGGCGGCGCACGACCTCGTGCTGCAGACGGTGGAGGTGCTCGCCGACGGCGACGTCGTGCTGCACCTGGACGACTCGTGCGGGGCGCACTTCCTGGACGGCTACTGGCCGGCCGTGCGGTTCGACGCCGACGACGTCGCCGTGGAGGTCACGGTCGAGGCGTGACCGCTCCTGCGCGGGCCGACGTCACCGTGTCCAGGATCTCCGCCCACGGGAAGTCGTCCGGCACGGCGGCACCCGGTTCGTGCGACTCGCTCGGGCCGATTACGAGGCGCACGCCCCACTCCTCGAGCGTCGCGAGGCTGCCCGCGTAGGCCGGGTGCGCGGCGAACCTGGTGTGGACGTAGGGCGCGGCGACGATCGGTACGCGGCGTCCGACCTGCTCCGCCAGGCGGGTCAGCACGTAGGTGTCGGCGATGCCCAGCGCCCACTTCGTGAGCGTGTTGTACGTCGCCGGGGCCACGATCACGGCGTCCGGGTCAGGCAGCGAGTACCCGACCGTGGTGTGGAAGTCCGTCCGCACCGGACGCCCCGTGACCTCCTCGATCCGCGCCATCGCCTCGGGGAAGGCACGCACCGCCTGCTCCGTGGCCAGGACGCGCACGTCCCAGCCCCGCTCGGTGGCGGGCGGCAGGAGCAGGGACGGCACCTGCCGGGTCGCCCCCGCACCGGTCACCACGACGTACAGCACACCCAGGGTCGTGGGGCCCGGGGCCAGGCCGTCGGCCTCGCTCAACGCGCCTCGAGGACGAAGTAGATGAAGCACAGGAACGCCGACCGCTCACCGCTGACGATCCGAGGCGGGAGCAGCTCGGGCGGGGTGTCGGGCGCCGGTTCGGGCTCGGCCAGCACGGAGATGCCGAACCCCGCGGCGGTGAACGCGTCGACCATCGCGTGCAGGGGCCGGTGCCAGTACGTCAGGGTCGCCGGCTCGCCGTCGAACTCGTGCACCTCCGAGTGCTGCAGGGTGGCGAAGTAGTTGTCCTCGGGGTTGGTGACCACCCGGACGGTGGGGTGGTTGACCGAGAGGATGACCCGGCCGCCGGGCTTCAGCACCCGCCGGAACTCACCGAGGGGCCCGCTCCAGTCCCGGAAGTAGTGCAGCACGAGCGAGGCGACGACGTCGTCGAACGCGTCGTCCGCGAACGGCAACGGCTGGGCGAGGTCACCGACGTGCAGCGGGACGTCGTCGCCCAGCCTGCGCCGGGCGAGCTCGAGCATCGCGGGGCTGCCGTCGATCCCGGTCATGACGGCGCCCCGCGAGCGCAGCGCCTCCGTCACGGGACCCGTGCCGCACCCGGCGTCCAGGACGTGCCGCCCGCTCACGTCACCCGCGAGCCGGACGAGGGCCGGGTGGTTGTAGTAGTTGTTGAGCAGGCTCGACGTGTTCTCGGCGTGGTAGTTGTCCGCGAAGCTGTCGTAGTGGTCCGGCTTCATGAGTCCCCTCGTGTGCGCGGTTTGTCCGATTTCCGGGGAGGCTACCGGAGCGCCGTCGGGGCGGACCGGACCGACACCCTCAGCCGGCGTCGGCCAGCCGCCGGAGCTCGGCGAGGTCGTCGAAGGTGCGGACCAGCACGGCGCGCCGGGCCGCCCGGAACTCCGGGGAGGGACCGAGCCCGTCGACCGTGCTGTCCCAGACCGCCAGGTAGTCGCGCTTCCACGTCTCGATCGTGGCGGCCTCCGGCAGCAGGGCACCCACGTAGTCCAGGCGGGCGAGCACCGCCAGGAGCTCCAAGTTCGCCGGGACGGCCACGCCCCAGTACTCGTCGGGCTCCAGCCCGACCGGGTCACCGGACATCGCCTCGGCGACCTCGGTCACGAGCTGGTCGGTGAGGCGCGACAGGTGGTCCGCCGCGGCGTCGTCGTCGAAGTTGCCCGGACCCCAGGTACCCACGGAGCTCCCTCTCGTTCGTCGTTTCGTTGACCGCGGCTGAGCCTAGCGTCAGGGCCCGAGCCGGCCGGGTTCGTCGCCGCCGGTCCGGTCAAGCGACCTCGTCCGCGCCGGTCGCTCAGCATCGCCGCGCGGTCGGTCCGACTTGAGCCTGCCCCTGGGGCACGGTGTCTGCTGATGAGTTCGTCGACCGATGCGACCGACCTCGGACCGCCAAGGAGGCCGTCCGGCGCCTGAGAGGCGTGGTCGGCATCGGGCCGTAGAGTCGAGCCGACGGGAACGAGACCTGCACATGCGCGAGACGAAGCCCTCCGTCCTGACACCAGCCACCAGCGCGTTCGACCTACCCGCCCGCCTCGCGGCCAAGTCCGACCCCGCGTTGATCGCCGCCGACGAGCAACACTTCGCGGACATCGCCACCAGCCTCGACCGGTCGACCGCGGAGCTGTCGGCGCGGCTCGACGCCGCGCGCCGGGCACCCGCCGTCATGGGGCAGGCGGCGCTGGAGCGTGACCAGGAGGTCCACCGGCTCACCTCGCGGCTGCGCACCCTGCGCCGATTCGGCCTGGACCTGTGCCTCGGCCGCATGGTGCCCGAGGACGGCACGGCAGGCGAGGACGAGGCCGGCCCGGTGTACGTCGGGCGGCTCGGCCTGACCGACGGCGACGGGCGCCGCCTCCTGATCGACTGGCGCTCCCCCGCGGCCGAGCCGTTCTTCGGCGCGACGCACGCGCAGCCGATGAGCCTGACGAGCCGACGCCGCTACCGCTGGACGCGCGGCCGCGTCACCGACTACTGGGACGAGGTGTTCACGCCGGACGCCCTGGAGGCACAGGCCGCGCTGGACGACCAGTCGGCCTTCATCGCCAGCCTGGGCAGCGTGCGGTCGGAGCGGATGCGCGACGTGCTCGGCACCATCCAGGCCGACCAGGACGCCGTCATCCGGGCCGGCTCCCGCGACGCCCTCGTGGTCGACGGCGGCCCGGGTACCGGCAAGACCGTCGTCGCGCTGCACCGGACGGCCTACCTCCTGTACTCCGACCCGCGGCTCGGGCATCGCCGCGGCGGCGTCCTGTTCGTCGGGCCGCACGAGCCCTATCTGGCGTACGTCGCCGACGTCCTGCCGAGCCTCGGTGAGGAGGGCGTGCAGACCTGCACCGTGCGGGACCTCGTCCCCGAGGGGCGGACGGCTGCCCCCGAGCACGACCCGGAGGTGGCCCGGCTCAAGGCGGACGCGCGCCTGGTCGCGGCGGTCGAGCCGGCCGTGCGCCTCTACGAGAACCCGCCGCAGGACGACACCGAGATCAAGACCCCGTGGGGCCCCGTCCGGATCAGCGCGGCCGACTGGGCCGAGGCGTTCGGGGCCGCCGAGCCCGGCGTCCCGCACAACGACGCCCGCGACCAGATCTGGGCCGAGCTGCTCACGATCCTCACGGACAAGGCCGACGACGGAGCCCAAGTGGTGGACGACGACGTGGACTACGACGTCGTCCACTACGGCGTGGAGAGCGGTGTGCTCGACGACGGCGTGCTCGACGGCCGCCTCCGGGACGAGGAGGCGGCACACGACCGGGACGAGTTCGACGCCTACGGGCTGCGGCCGGAGGACCCCTCAGTGGCGGTCCGCCGCGCGCTGGAGACCAACCGCGACCTCGTACGGGCCTTCGACCGGGCGTGGCCGCTGCTGGACCCCGCCGACATCGCTGGAGACCTGTGGGAGGTGCCCGCCTACCTGCGCATGTGCGCGCCCTGGCTCGCGCCCGACGACGTCGCGCGCCTCCAGCGGGCCGACCCGCAGGCCTGGACCACCGCCGACCTGCCGATCCTCGACGCGGCCCGGCGCAGGATCGGCGACCCGGACGCCTCCCGACGCCGGCGCAGGCAGGAGGCCGCGCTCGCGGCCGAGCGCGCCAGCATGTCCGACGTCGTGGACGACCTGATCGCCACCGACGACTCCGACCTGGGTGTGATGTCGATGCTGCGCGGTCAGGACCTGCGCGGCGCCCTGGTCGAGACGACGGCCCTGCCCGCCGCCGACCCGGACCTGCTCGCCGGGCCCTTCGCGCACGTCGTCGTGGACGAGGCCCAGGAGCTCACCGACGCCGAGTGGCAGATGCTGCTGGATCGATGCCCGTCGGGAAGCATGACGATCGTCGGCGACCGCGCACAGGCGCGGCACGGGTTCACCGAGTCGTGGACGGAGCGGCTGCGGCGGGTCGGCCTGGACCGGATCGGGGTCGCGTCCCTGACCATCAACTACCGGACGCCCCAGGAGATCATGACCGAGGCCGAGCCGGTCATCCGAGCCGCGCTCCCGGACGCCAACGTGCCGACGTCGGTCCGGCGCAGCGGCATCCCGGTGACGCACGGCGCCGTCGCGGAGCTGGACTCGGTGCTGTCGGGCTGGCTGGCCGACCATGCGACGGGGACGGCGTGCGTCATCAGCGCCGACGGCGCGGTCGCGGCGCCGCCCCGGGTGCGGTCGCTGACCCCGGAGCTGGCGAAGGGGCTCGAGTTCGACCTTGTTGTCGTGGTGGAACCGGGGTCGTTCGGCGGTGACGGCGACCGGGCGGGGCTGGCGGGGGCCGTCGACCGCTACGTCTCGATGACCCGGGCGACCCAGCGGCTCGTGGTGCTCGCCGGATGACAGCCGGGTGGCGCCGTTGGCTCCGCCTCACGCCTGTCAGGCGCGGGCAGCGAGGCAATTGCTGTCTGTCGGCAGCCGTCACGGCCCGTTCGCGTCCTGGTTTCGAACTCTGGACGCGATGACGCTCACCGTGCAACACTTCGCTACGTGGCGAAGTATTCAGATGGGCTCGACGCGGTGGCCTCAGCGCTCGCACAGCCATCGCGACGGCAGATCCTCAGCCGACTCAGCACTGGCGAAGCCACAAGTTCTGAACTCTCCGAGCTGACCGGGATCGGGCTTCCAACCATCGCCAAACATGCCGCTGCCCTGGCCGACGCAGGCCTCATCACCTCACGAAAGTCGGGTCGGGTGGTCACACACCGCATCCGGACGGTCGGTTTCGATGACCTGCAAACCTGGATCGCGACCCGCAAGTTGTTCTGGGACACCCAGCTCGATTCCCTCGAGAGACATCTGGAGAAGCCGTGACCGTTCGAACGGACCGCTTGGAACTCAGCCGCACTTTCCCTTTTGGCCAGGAGCTGCTGTGGTCGGCCTGGACTACCGAGGAGGGACTGGCCAAATGGTGGTGGAACACCTGGCCAGACACTCGATATTTTGTCGATGGCCACATCGGGGGCCGCTATCGAATCGAGGCCACCGACAAGGGGATCGCCGTGCACGGCGAATATCTGAGGTGGGACCCATGCGAACTCCTCGAGTTCAGTTGGATCTGGGCCGACAACGGACACGAAGAACCAGAGGAGCGAGTGCGCGTCACGTTCGCGCCTGATGAAGACGGCACTCGGGTGACAGTGCTGCACACTGGCCCGTGGACGACCCCTGAGCCCGCAGAGAACTACCGTCAGGGCTGGAGCTTCGTCCTCGACGCACTCGCCGACCTCAGCACCCTGACGAGTGCGCGCGTTCGTAGCGTCTCGATGTCCACAACCAGCCCGGACGGAGTCCGCAGCGCCGACAAGAACTAGACGTTGAAGCGTGTCATGTGGCCCTGGCCTCGTGGTTCGCCGGTTGGCTTGATGCCTTGGGGGAACTGTGGGGGAAGCAGGCCGGGTGCGCCCCTACCACGAGGGCAGCAGTTGGGACTGCGACGGGCTGTCGTGATTCTCGAGGAGCAGGATTCGTGTCTGCTCTACGCCAAGACTACCCGTTCGCCTCGATCCCCACTCGGCGCCTCATAGGCTGTCGCCGGTTAGTCATCCGAAGCGACGTGCAGATGCATGGGCCCATGGTCGATCACGACGAACCTGTGGAAGTTCGTCACGCTCTCACACCGCTGTAGGACATCACAGTTTGGCAACTGCCCAATCCAAGGCCTGGCGGCGACACCTACCTCATCGCACTGGGCGTCGGCCGATTCCCCCGTACGACTGCGACGACTGCACTGTTCGTCACCCGGCCTGTTGTGTCACGTCGGTGCGTTACCCAGATCGAATCGTCAATGTGCGGGGTACCACGCGAGTGATCGGTGAGATCCAATACGAGCAACTGCCCGAGCGGTACGTTTGTTGACTGGTACTCGACGGCCTGAGCTAAGTACGCAGCGTCAATGCTCTCTCTTGCCGCGTTACTAAGCTCGCGTTTGACCTCCGTGACGTACCGACGAGCTCCATCGAAGGTGACGATCACATCTGCACGACCACCCGCGATGTTGGAGTGCTCCTTCCCGACGCGGCCAGCTAGATCTGACGCACTGAGGAACTGGTGGAAGCCATCCTGGATAGCAGCTTCGAGTGGTGGCTGTGCGCCGCGAGGGATTGGTGCCGTATACGGCTGCGCGTTGTCGCCGACGAAGACGAGGAATCGCACGGTTTGAACGACGAGAAGAGAAAAATCTGCCTTCGCCATGCCGGTAAATGCGGTGTTCTCGCTGAGGTCGGCTACGAGGCGGGCGGATAGGCGCTCGATGGGCTCGTTTCGGGGCCGGTCACCTGCAAAGCTGCCGACGAAGGTCTGGCGAGCTGCGTTTTCGAGCTCTGCTCGACGAGGCTCTGAGAGGCTACCGAGCGCTGCCGACGCCGGCCCTAGAAGTGCAACGAGATATGGCTCGCTATGAGATGACTCCTCTGGCGCATCGCTCGATTCGCGCGGTGTAACCCTGCTGCTCTGGACCAGGTCGAAGAGTTCGTAGATCTCTGGCGGGAGCTCGGGTTCGTCGCGCCGCTTGTCGATGATGACGGCTCGCTCAAGCTGGTGTGCCATCGCCTGGCGCTGCGCGATTTCATTTGCGAGCTTTGGTCGGATGATCGTGGTGACGGTCTGCAGATTGGTGAACTGTCGGTCGGCTTCGTAGACCTTGATGATCGCGTCGACTGCGACCCAGGTATCGAGGAAGGCGTCTTCTTCGATCTCGGTCGCGGCGATCTCCAGCTGCCATGCCAGCGATATCCAAGCGAGTTGCGCCACGTGGCGCGCTGTGGCGTGGTGCCGACTGTGCATGCCGTAAGCGAGAAGCGCTCTTCGATCTGCAATGGATCGAGCTTCATGCGCCGCCGCAGAGAGCGACGCCTCGTCCGCCTCGTCGAAGGCGATGAGGGCAGTGCATGCTTGCGCAAAGGCGGCCGCGTCTTCGCGCCCCTCGACCTGACCAGAGAGCACCGCAAATCTGTCCCGGGCTTGACGGACTTTGCTGACGAGTTCGTTCTTGGTCGTTTGCATGAGAGCGTCTCGGAGATGCTCGACGGCGCTCTCGTAGGCCGCGTCTTCACTGCCGCGTTCAGCCAGCTCCGCCAAGGTTGCGGCGAAACGCTCCCGCTCCGTGGGCGCTGTCCAGACGTCTGCCGCGACGCCTAGCGCCCGCGCCAGCGGGTCCTCAAAGTCTTCGGGGTAGTCCTGGACCGGACCTGTGAGCAGTGCCAGCAGTCGGTAGGGAGCAACCGCCGTCCTTGCCGCCACTTCGAGTGCTATGTCGAGTTGCAGCCCCGCGAGCAACGGGCTCGACGTGATGGTTGCGGTCCCTGGAAGTAGGGCATCGTGAAGGGCGCTGGCTGCGAGATCCAGTGCTTGCTCGTCTTCGAGCAAGATGTCGGCCGTCTCTCGCAGCGCGAGGTAGCTGTGCTGCTGGGCCAAGCCCGCGGCAAAACTCTGTAATGCTGTCGTATGCGAGTCAGTCCATGGGCCGTCTTGCAGTTGAGCGCAGAAGGCGTGCGCGACATTCGGGGCGAGGGGGTCAGCTGCCAACTCCGCTGCTCCGGCGGCTACCTCGTCGACCGCCCCGAGTGACTCCAGAGTTATTGGTGCGCTCGAAACGGCTGCCGCGTGAGCGAGGCGTTCAATGATCGTCATCTGCACCTCCCGGGGCGACTCAATGAGGCTATATCGCTAGAAGATCGTCGTTTGACCAGGTTCGGGTGATATGTTGCCTGCCACCCCCGGCACCGACGCGGCGAGGGTCTTGTCCGCTGTCGTCACAAGGATTTGCAGTCCAGGCTCTTCAGCAGCGGCAGTGACCAAGCCTTGGAGAAGCGTCTGCGCGTGGTCGTCTTGCACCTCTTCGGCCTTGAGGCTGTCAAGCAAAAGGAGGCCCGGGTGCCCCGCGATGCCGCGACCGCGCGCTGTGCGTAGCAGTGCCACGACGAGGGCATACCGTAGGCGAAGCCGCTCACCCGGGCTCTGTGCGCTGAAGCTGGACCGCGCGCCTCCACCCTTGGTGACATCCATGTTGCCGTTGGCCTTGATCTTGATGCTCTCCAGCTCGCTAATGCCGAAGGAGAGCGCAAGATCGCGGGTGGCGTCACTGAGCTCCGTGTACAGCGATGCGCTTGCCTGTGCTATTTCACTCTTGAGGATTTCGCTCGCGGCACCGAGCACGACCACGGGCGCGGGTGGCTCGGTTTGTTCCGGTGTCATCGCCTCAAGCGCCTCCGCCACGGCGGTCGCGGCAGCGAGTTCGTGCTCCGCTTCGATCCGCTCGGTCGTCTGGTGTACACCCTGCGCCTGGGCTATCCGCTGGTCAATGGACTTGAGATCTGTCAGCGCAGTGTCGAGATCGGCTTGCGACTTGTTTCTCGCCGCATCTAGTGCATTCGTCGCCGCGCGGGTGGCGACAAATGCTTGGAGGGCTTGAGCCTCGCGCTCCGCATAGTCGTCTTCTTCGTCCGCGTAAAGCGTTGTGTCACAGACAGCACACTGGTGTTCGTCGTGCTCCCGTGAGCGGCGCTGGTCGCTGATCGGCGTCTCGCAGCGCGGGCAGAACTGAGGGTCCAAACCGTGAAACAGTGCGCTTGCCGCCTTCGACTCACGCAGACCATTGAGGGCTCTTTCGTCTGCAACCTGCGCAACTTGCGCCTCGCCGAAAGCGGTGGCAGCCGCTTCTGCCGCCTGTCTGGCAGCGGCAACCCGCCCGCCGGCCGCAGCGGCAAGCCCCGCCAACTCATGCAAACTCTCGGCTGGGGCCTGGTCGCGGAGCCTTCCAAGACGAGCTTCGGCGTTCGCCTGTCTGGCCTTCGCCTCTTCAAGCCGTCTCGCGACCGCGTCGTTCGCATCTCGCCCCCGCCGCTCGTCGGCCTTGAACTCGCTTTCGAGCCGTTGAGCGAGAGCCCGCACCCGCATTGAACGCGTCGCCTCGGGCATGTCCAGGAAGACTTGCATCAGCCTGACGGGAAGGTAGTCGCCCGCGGTGCTTCCGAGCAGGACCTTGTCGGCGCCGGATGGGGGGTACAGGACACCGAAGTACGAAGGCCAGCCATGCGATTTGATGACACCGGCTTCGTCATCGTTGCGTGCGCGGTTGAAGACCTGCATCTCCTCCAAGCCGAGCTGCGACATCATGAATGCACCGACCTGATCGGCCCACTGGTCGCCGCCATGAACGGTTGTAAGCTCGGTGGCGGCCTCGGCGATCGAGTCGTCACTCGCCGTCAGGGCTTCGATCGTGCCAGCCAGGATGTGGCCCTCGGTGATCTCGGATGCCTCTAGCGAGAGACGAAACCCGATCGGCTGCCCGTTGATATGCACATCGAGCGAGACTTCCTTGAGCCAGGACTGTACGTCTGCTTGCAGGTTACTCAACTCGCCCCTGAGTACGAGCGTGAGCACCTCGAGGATGCTGGTCTTGCCTCGGAGGTTGTCGGCCGCAATCACGGTGACACCGAGGTCGAAAGCGAAGGTCCTATCGAAGGGGCCAGGCTCGACACCCCCGGCCTTCTCTCCGCGGATGCGCAGACGATCGAGTCGAACGCTCCGATGGTGCCGGACGCTCGTCGTCAGGTTAAGCCCGTAGTCGCTCAGCACCTGCTCGACGACCTCCGGGGAGCAACTGGCCGCCGAAGCGATCTGTTCGACTAGGCTGGCGCCCTGTCCGCTCATTGCTGCCCTCCGCTATCTGTGATTGCCGATGCTTCGCGCAGCCGCTTTCTCGCGCGTTCAGCGATGCCGGCAATATGAGTTCCGAGCCCAGCGTCTGCGTACTCCGGCTGGAGGTACTGGATGTCACGCAGCGCACTACCACGGCGGCCAGCGGCGAGATCGGCTACCAGGATCGAGCGCTCGACGTAGTAGGACAGATCAGGTGCTGTATCAACGATCTTCTGTGCTGCGGCCCGTCCTGAAGTGGTGAGGTAGTAATCATGACGGCTGGTATGCCCGGCACTGCCGCGCTTTCTGCGTACGACCAGGCCCGGAGTGCGCAGTACCGACAGGGCCTCATCGAGCGGCTCGTAGGCACCAAAGAGATAGCGGAGCATCTGGTACGAGCGGACCTCGGGCTCGTCGCTCTCCAAAATCTGGCGAGCCAGATCGAGGTCATCAGCGCTGCCGTCACGCTCGAAGCGCGAGATCAGTTCGTCGGCGAGGTAGTCCGGGTTCCGAAGCCAGAAATCGAGCTTCTGAAGCAAGACCTGAGAGCGCAGGACCGCCACAGCATCTGGAGGTGCCTCGGTTGGTCGCGGATCGGGGACCGGTTCGGCAGCTGCATCAATGAGCAGCAAAAGGCGAACCGCATCCTGGTAGATGCTGGTCGTGCGCCCTTTCGCTACCTGCTCAAAGTTCGCCACGACCTGAGGCTAGCGCCACCGCGATCTCCCGTGCGAGGAAAGTTTGCCTAGCGCAGGCGGGCGACAGGGGCGCGGCTGCGCTGCGCCTGTGTGGCAACATCGCGGAGGCTTGGCTGCGCTGGCGGCGTAGGAATGCATCGACGACAGAGCCTGTTCGTCGTGGCCCGTCGGCCTCAATGTCGGTGTCTCCTGTTCGAGCGGAGACCTGGACGCATGGAGCACTCTGCCGTCGCAGTCTCCAACTGTCCGCAGGTCGGGCGGTGTTGGAAGGCGCGACGAAGCCACTGGGCGGCTGTCGCTTCAGGTAGCGAAGAGCTCAAGCGTTTCCGATGGCTCGGAACCGGTGCCCGGCGCTGGAACTGGCAATGTGCCCTCGCGTCTGTAATGGCTAAAGGCGCGCAAAGAGGTCGAGGGCAGAGGCTTCAATTTCACCGATTGACACCTGGTGTAGCTCTCTACCAACTTAGCCTGACGTATCCCCGCGGTGGGAAGCGTGCGGAGCTTCGACTACCAGCCCCCCCCCATCGCGACGGTCCGCAGGACCCGCTGTCTGTTGCTCGCCTGCCCTCGCCACGCAGCCGCATCCGTCGCCAGGCACGCGTGTGTCGCGTGCCGATGCGTCGCCGTTGCTGTTCGTGGCAGGTGACGCTGCAGCGTGGGACCACGGTGGTGGTCCTGCGCAGGGCTCCCTACGCGGGAGCGCGCACAAGTCTCCGAGGCATTCAGGGCTGATCCATCGGCGCCGGCGCCGGTTGGGCACGATCTTCACGCCGGTGATCACCGGAGATGACCGCCACGGCTATCACAGGACCTCCTTTCGACCGGACCAGCCCCCATGTACGGTCGCAGCGTGGAGCAGGGGCACGAGGCGGTTGCCGCCTTTCTCGACCACGAGACCCGGCAGGTGTGGGCCCGTCATCGGATCACTGGCGAGCCAGTGTTCGTTGCTCCAGGCGCTGCGGCGGAGGTCCGCAAGACGGCTCGTGCTGAGTGGACCTGTCTCTTCCCGGGATGCGAAGAGGTGATCTCGACGCGCGGCGGATCGAAGCGAGACCATTTCTTCCACGTCACGGCCGTCGAGCACTCGGGCGGCCCGGAGGGCGCCAACCACCTCGCGTCCAAGGCCATGCTCGCTCAATGGGCGGTTCGGGAGGCGCACGGTGGCGCCGACGTCGCCGAAGAACAGAGCATCAAGAACGTCGAGCTCGAGCTCAACCGCCGCCCCGACGTCCTGGTGACCTGGTCAACGGGTCAACGACTCGCTCTGGAGGTCGAGTACAAACACTTCCCCGCCGAACTCTGGGCTGCGAAGCAGACCGACCTCGACCGCGATGAGGTCACACACGCGCGTGCAGCTGGATCCGAAGCTTGCATCCGCGGTCCGGCTGCCGGCACTCGGGCGAACGCTCGCAGCGGCGGATCGGCATGTGCTTGTCATCAACCCAGTCACTCGCCAGATCGGGACGCTGGCCGGTGACTCGCGGTTCACAACGCGGCTTAGCAGCTGGGACTCCATTGCATGGTTGCGTATCGACGACTTGGATTCCTGTGTCCTGGATCCCGACCAGGGGCTGGTGACACCGACGATGCGGAGAATCGACGCTGCCATAAAGGGGGCCAGTCGCGCTGCCGCAGAAGAAGTAGCCGCCGAACGCGCGATCGAAGAAGCACTGGAAAAAGAAGAACAACGGCAGCACGCCGCTTGGCACGCATCGCAGGCGCGCCGATTGGTTCACCGCGTGTGGGGCAACTCCCCTCGCCTGCTGAGGGACCCGAGCGATCACGACTGGGCGATCGAAGCCATCCCAGTCCACTGGCACACCGCGCTCTACCAAGCAGTGATCCACAACGAACTAGGTCGCGACTTCGCACTCGACGACTGCTGGGACGCGCTCCGAGCCGCCTCGATCACCTGGACGCATGACGAGGACTACGCCCTCAAGGCTCTGGCGTCGTATCTCAACACGTTCGTCGATGCGGGCCTTGTCACGCCAGTCGGGCCCGAACGATGGCGCGCTTGCGCCAAGATCAACCGGTGGCAGCAGGTCCCCGGTCGCATGCCTCAAGCGTGACGGCAATGAGTGGTCGCACCTCGCGAGACGCACTGCTTCCAAGCGGTCCCGCTGGACTCGTGACGCCTGCCGCCCCAATGCGACGCTTTCCCGTTGTAGAAACTCGATCCCCTTGCCCAGCCGCCACACACACCGAAGAATCAAACGTGACAGCAGGCCAACCAAAGGGGGAACCGCCGTGAAGGTGACGACGCTCGCGAGCACGTGCGACAAGAACGACTGCCCGACGATCTACGAGACCGATCGAGACACGATTCTGATCCAGGGTGAGACGCCGACCGATCACGGTCTGACGATCCCCGCGCACGAGACCCTGGTGGAGATCCCCTTGGACCTGATCCGGAAGGCTTTCGGTGACCGGCTTGGCGCCTAAGACCCTGGGAGACCTGTTCGGCCAGTTTCAGCGCGAAGCCTTCCGCCTGGAGACTCTCGACGACTACAGCCGGTCCGGCAATGTCGACGCCTACCAGTTGTTCCTCGACGGCCAGGCCAAGCCCGCCGACTACAACCTGGACTGGCTCGACGAGGTGCGCACCCACACCGACGCGGGACGACGCATGTACCGCGTCCATGTGCTTCGCCGGCCCCTGACGCCCTACCTACGCTTCGAACTTGGCTGGGGCTACGCCACCAATGCCACGGCAGGTGAGGAGTTCTTCATCCTCGATGTGACCGAGCAGCCCACACAGCTACCTGACCACGTCGGCGACTTCTGGCTCTTCGACTCGACCACGCCAGCCCGGTTCAACTACAGCGACGGCAAGTTCGTCGGGGCCGATGTGCTGGCGGATGACCACGGCCCGGAGTACGTCGCCTACCGGGAGACGGCCCTGGCGCACGCAGTGCCGTTCGCAGACTGGTGGGCGACGTACGGCGAGTGAATCGTTCTGAGCTGGGCGCAGCGCTGCGGGCCCTACGGCAGGCTTCTGGCACGGAGGCCAAGTTCGTTGCCCGCAGCTCTGTCATGTCCGCGAGCAAGCTGAGCAAGATCGAGACGGGCAAGCTCTCCCCCAGTGCTGACGACGTCGACCGAATCCTGAGCTCCATCGGTGTGTCCGACGCGGTCAAAGCGGAGTACATGGAGGCCGCTCGTGCGGTGGCAACCGAGGCCACGGCCTGGCGCCTGATCCAACGTGCCGGTCTGCACAAGGCACAGAAGCAGCTGCAGGCCGTCGAGGCCGACATGGATCTCTTGCGGGTATTTCAGCCCGCGCTCGTGCCAGGCTTGCTGCAGACGCCGGAGTACATGCGAGCGATCCTGTCTCGGCACGATGACCTCACCGAAGAGACAGTGCGGCGCACCATGAGCGCACGGCTCGAGCGCCAGGAGGTTCTCTACGACGAGGACAAGACGCTGCGCTTCGTCATCACCGAACCGGTCCTGCGGTGGTTGATCGTTCCGACGCCGGTCATGGCCGGACAGCTGGACCGGCTCATCTCCCTGACGCGGCTGCCGAACATCGACCTGCGGGTCGTGCCGCTGACTGGCGCTCAACGGGACATTCCCAACCATGCCTTCGTGGTCCGCGACGACCGGTCCGTGAGCGTCGAGACCGTTCACGCGAAGGTCGTGGTGACCGACCCTCGAGATGTCGCCCTCTACGTCGCTAAGTTCGACGGGTTCGCCGAGCACGCTCTGTATGGCGAGGCCTTGAAGCCATTTCTTGAAGGCATACGAGACGACCTTGTGCGACAACGGGAAAGCGGCTAGTGCCGACCCGATAGCGGCCTCAGGATCATTCCCAGAGCAAGAGCACCTGGGGAGGTCCGACAATGAAAATGCCACCAGCGGCAACGGCAACGCATCTGATCGCGCTCGACATCGACGGCACGCTGATCGGCCGGGACGACAAGGTGCCGTCTGAGACGGTGCAGGCGTTGGAGCTGGTGCGCGCCAGCGGACATCACGTCGTGCTGGCAACCGGAAGATCACTTGTCGGGCTGCTCGCTGCCGCCCGGAAAATAGGCCTGACCGAGGGTTGGGCCGCCTGTTCCAACGGAGCCCTGACGGTACGTCTAGACGGAGGGGCATCGTCGGGATACAAGGTGGTGGAGGCCCGCAACTTCAGCGCGGGAGCGGTAGTCCGCCAGGCGACCCGGCTGTCGCCCGGCGTGGACGTCGCAGTTGAGGACGTTGGCTGGGGCTGGCGCGTGAACCACAAGTTCGGACCTGGGCTGCTCAACGGACCGCAGAAACTGACGCCGCTCGAAGATCTCTTGGCAGGACACGCTTCGCGAGTCGCACTCCACACCAGCCACGTCGCCGACCACGCGGATGCGCTACGTCACCTCGGAGTCACCGTGACGCCAGCGGGCCACAACTGGCTCGATGTCACAGCGCCCAGAACAAGCAAAGCCACCGCGCTGGAACAGATCCGCTGCCTGCTCGGGGTTGCCCCCGAGCACACCGTGGCGGTCGGCGACGGCGTGAACGACATCGACATGCTGGGCTGGGCAGCCCGTGGCGTCGCCATGGGACACGCACCTGACACCGTGCGCGAGGCAGCCGACGAGACCACCGGGGACATCGCAGACAACGGCGCAGTCCCGATCCTCCTGTCGCTTGTCCCTGCCCCGGCGCGCCGGCCGGGCTTGTCACCGCTTGGCGCACAACTTGCCGCAGCTGTCCACACTGCCGCAGAACGTGCGCCGGGCCCCCTCGTGGTCCGGGTCTGGCACGGTTCCAGTCCCGACCTCGCCGGATGTGAGGTCCACACGCTCCGGGCGGGCCGATGGGTTCGGCAGGCACCGGTCCCCGCTGGCAGAGCCTCCACAATGCGCGACGTCGAGCGCGCCGCTCGCGAAGCCGGCCTCACCTACCCGCGCGGCGATGAGGGACGACGACGTGCCCACTGGCGCACGGCCGCACTCGGGCCTCGGTCGGGACCCGCCGAATTCGAGCTCCCACTGACCTATGCCTGAACAGTCCTCTCGATCAGAGAAGCCATGCCGCAAGCGCGTTGCACACTGCCAACAGCCCGGGGATGATGGCCATGCACAAGGAAGTCCGTAAAGCAGTCGACGAGGCACGACGGGCCGGCTTCACCGTGCGCGAGCTGAGCGGCCATACCTGGGGTCATATCGAGTGCTCGTGCGGAGCACACGTCAAGGTGTTCTCCACCGGCCGCAACCCCGAGAACGGCGCGCGGCTGATCCGCAAATTCGTCGAACAGCACAGGAAGCACGTGTGATGACGGAATACGAGTTCTCCCTAGTTCTGGAACGCGATCCCGACGACGCCCAGACCGAAGCCATCGCGAGCAACGTGCCGTCCGTGACGGGCTTGGAGGGCGGCGGACCCGTCCCACTAGCGCACGTGGTCATCGACGCGGCGAACTTCGCGACAGCAGTCATTTCGGCCGTGCAGCAGCTCGAAGCGTTCGGCGCGCTCGTCGTGGGACTGCAGACCGACGACCTGATCTCGATCAAGGAGATCGCCACCCGCACAGGACGCAGCCGCGAGTCTGCGCGCCTGCTGGCGACCGGGAAGCGTGGCCCGGGAGGATTCCCCTCCCCCGTCTCCCCTGAGCCATGGAGCCTGTACTCCTGGACCGAGGTTGGAGGTTGGTTCTCCGAACACTTCCCGGAGCAGGACTTCGACCTGGACCGGCAGGCCACCGCCGCCGATCACTTCCTGCGTGGGAGGCACGTCACACGCATGGAGCCCAACGCGGCCGCCTGGGCGCAGCTCTTGTCCATCTGAGCAGGACGAAGCCGTGCAAGCACCACCCGACTTCTTGGAGCCGACCATCAACACGATCGCCCCGGATCTGTGGCTGACCCACGACGGCGTCGGCCTCGGCCCGCTCCGCGCCGACCTCGCCGAGACCTACTGGCGTTGGGAGAACTCGCTACCGGTGATGGCCGGCTACGCCCGCCAGACCCCAGAGTCCCTCACCGAACGCACCGCCGGCCTCGAAGCCCAGCTCGAAGGCAGCGCCGACCAGACCCGGTTCACCATCTACCGCCACCACGAGGACGCCTGGACGCCCGTCGGGATGACGTCCCTGCTGATAGACGACCGCTATCGCACCGCCGAGTTCTTCATCTACATCGGCGAACCCGACCACCGCGGGCACGGCACCGGCACCATCGCCACCACGATGGCCCTGGACTGGGCCTTCCACGTCACCGCGCTGCGCTGCGTCTACCTCGAGGTGCTGGCGAACAACACCGCCGCCATCCGCGCCTACGAGAAGGCCGGCTTTCGCACCGTCGGCACCCGACGTCGCACCGGCTCCTGGCTCGGCCAACCCGCCGACGAAGTCATCATGGACGCCATCCCCGAGGAGTACAGCGGACCACGACTCGTCGAAGCCGCCGTCCTCGGTACCCAGCGACCCCACCTATGACGGGTACTTCTCGGGCCGCTCTGAGCGCTTGAACCGAGAGCTGTGGGACGCCCAGACGACCTGCGTGCCGAGATCGCACTCGACGGACCCTCGTCGATCCGCCAGCTGTTCCGAATCGATCAACCCAAGCAGTCAACGTACAGGGGGAACGCATGACACAGACCGATGCGCAGACCGGCATCGAGGCCGACCCGTCGGTGAGTCCCGAAGACTTGCGTGAGCGGATGATCGCGGAGCTCATCGAGTCGGGCGTGCTCTCGGACCCGAAGATCGAGGCAGCGTTCCGTGCAGTACCGCGCGAGGTATTCGCGCCTGCAGGCACTCCGGCCGAGATGTCGTACGCGACCGACGACGCCCTGCGGACGCGGTTCGCCGACGACGGCAAGGCCCTGTCCTCGCTGTCCGCACCAACGATGCACGCGGGCAACCTGGCACAGGCCCAGATCGAGGACGGCCAGCGCGTGCTGGAGATCGGGTCCGGCGGCCCGAACGCGGCAATGCTCGCCCACCTCGTCGGACCCACCGGACAGGTCGTGAGCGTCGACATCGACGAAGGAGTCACCTCCCGGACACGCACCGGGCTCGCACAGCTCGGCCTCACCGACCGTGTCGAGGTCGTCACCGCCGACGCGGCCGAACCGCTCGGCCGTGATGTGTTCGACCGGATCATGGTCACCGTCTCGCCCTGGTCTCTGCCCGAGACGTGGGTCGAACAGCTCGCGCCCAACGGGATCCTGGTCGTCCCCCTTCAGGTCGCCCCGGGCCTCCAGCGCATCATCGGCTTCCGCAAGAAGGACGGGCGACTCGTCTCGGAGTCGACCGTGCCGGGCGGGTTCGTGCCGCTGCAGGGCGCGGGGCTGTTCAACCCCGCCTCTGCCCAGCTGACAGGCCCGTCAGGCAAGCCGGTCACCTTCAGGTTCCCCGGCAACGAGATCCCTGAGCAGTTTGGGGTGTCGGACAACGTCCTGGCGACTGACGCGGTTGAGGCCTGGTCTGGGGTGATCTACAAGAACCGCACCATCTGGCTCGACCTGCTCACCTACCTCTTGGTTCAGCCGGGTGCGTGCGCGATGGAGGCCGAGGACGCGACCGACCGCGGCTCTGACATGTCGTTCTACCCGGCCCTGGTCGATGGGGCGTCGTTCGCAGCGCTGCATCGCCGCGTTGCCTCGGAGACCACGCTCGAGGTCGGTGCGATCGGTAAGGGGCCCGACGCGGCCCGCCTCACCACGCGGCTCGCGGACCTGATCGCTCATTTTGGCGCTCATCACCGCGGCACCGAACCGCTGTTCCAGTGGTGGCCTACCGGCACCGAGCCCGGCGAGGTCCCGGCGTCCGTAACGGTCCTGCCACGCGCGCACGGCATCCTCACCATCAGCTGGCCTGTGGCGGGACCCGGATGATGAAGGTTCCGTGAGACGGGGCTATCAGCGCGACTTCGCCCTACTGATTCCGTGACGGGCCACGCGCAAGTCGCGACGATGTTGCGATGGACTCCACCGCAGCCTCGGTTGCCAGCGCCACGCCGCGCGACGTAGACGGACCAGACAGCTTCGACGACGCACTGAAGTTGTTCGGACTGGATGACGCATGGTTGCGCGGCTGGATCGTCGGAACTCTCGATTCCCTGTACGAGCGTGCCAACTGGGAAAGCTCTGTGTTCTGGATCCCCCCATACAAGGGCTACGTCGCGGTGGGACGTCCGCGTGTTCGCACGGCGTACGTCCGCCGAGACAGCATCCAATACCCGGCTGGAGATGGCTGGCCCATCATCCGATACCCACGTCGGTGAGCTACCTGTCCGACCAGCGCACCTTGTTTTCCCTCATCAACGCCGGTGGAAGCACGTCGTTTGCCTGGGCCCACGTCGCCCACGACGGCGTCCGGACCAGTTCTTCGGAAGCTGCCTCGAGCCACGCGGGTTCTGCGAGGGTCTCGTCCAAGGAACTCAGGATCGCGGCCTTCTCCTGCGCAGAGCATCCGAGCCGTGCCGGCTCGCGCGACCGGACATCGTGAGCGAGCGCTATGGCAACCAGAACCCGGGCGCCCGCAGGCTGCTGGGAAGCAAGGTGGCGCGCGTACTCGGTGAGCACGATCGGCGCCGGCGGGTACCGCGACAGACCCAGACCCATCCCACTGGCACCTGCCATCACACTGAGCAGGCGACCGGTGTGATCGACGAGCCCGTCGTCAACCACGGGTCGAATGATCGCTTCGTGGAGGCTTGCCGCGAGCGCGACCTTGCCCGCGAAGTACGCGTTGAGGAATTCACCGTCGCAGGCGTGACGCAGCAACCAGTCCCGGAACCCACCGGTGTACTCGCACATGGCCTCGACGTAGTACACGCGGCCCCACCCGGACGAGCGCTCCGCCAACCAGGGCAGGTTCTCTCCACCGCCTCGGACGCTGCGCAGGATGATTGCTGCGAGCGGCGCGAACTGGTCGGAGAGCAGCCCGATCGTCCTGACGACCTCGATGTCGTCGGCCGATGGCCGGGCGGCGAGAAGGACCAGCCCGATCGTTACGGCGCACCGATCACGCGCGTGTTCGACCAACCACCGCCCGTTACGTCGCACCAGCTCCGGATCCGCACGCAAGGCGACCGATCGGAGGTGGTCGTTCTGGTGTATCGGAACGTCGACACCATGGAAGGCTTTCTCGACCACGTCGAGATCGTCGTGCAGGTCGCTGAGAAACTCACCGAGGAGGTCCGCGGCTGCGGCCCCCAGGAGCATTGAATCCTTCGGACGGTGCACCTTGCGCCTGCGGTGTGCCTCGTCGTCGGGAAAGGGGTAGCCGTCTCTCGGCAGCGGGGCGTCCGGGTTCTCGTCGCGCAATCGGACCGCGTGCTCGAACAGTGAGCTCCGCGAAGCCGTCGGACCTACGGATCCGGTCGGCGGCGCAGCACGACCCGTCACGGTTCCTGCCCTCGCAGCCATGTCGCGATCTCGACGACGCCGTCGGCCGTCAGCCCGACAGACGGTTCGACCTGGAACAGCAGCGCGGGCCCAGGATGCTCCAGCTCGACGAACCAACGGTCCATCTCCGTGATGACGTCGTCGACCCACACGAACTGTCGGCCCGCCGCAACCCGAACCAGGGCGCGCGTCTTCCACCCCAGACCGTCCGGGTCGCCCTCGCCATAAGGCGGCAGGTCCGCGACCGTCAGCTCTGGTAGCCCGGCCCGCGGCGCGATCACGTCGTTCGCGTCCCCCATCCAGGCCGTCGCCCACACCACGTCGCAGCCCAGACCGAGCAGAAGCGGACCGAGCGCCGGATCGATGAAGTCGAGCTCCGGACGCGGCGCGTCGAGGTCCTTAGGCTTACCTTCACGAGGCTGAGGCAGCATCCCGGGTCCGCCGAACGGCAACAAGGTGCCGTCGACGTCGAGGAACAGCAGCGGGCGGGCAACAGTCACGCCCGCACGATAGCGGCCTGCGCACGTGGTCGGCAGCCGGCACCCGTCTGCCTTCCACACCGCCTGCATGGCTCACGCTCCGGGTCTGGTCCGAGCCCGCTGGAACACGGACTCTCGTACCTTTCCCATCGAACCCAAAGCACCATCCCGTCAGTAGCGCACCAGGGATGCGGTCACGACGCATTCTTGCTGCACCAGTACTCGCCGCGAGTTGGTGCGCGCAGCTGACCTGCACTGATACGTGCAGCAGTCCCGTCTAGACATTGGTGGCGTGAGCTCTCTCTTGATGCGCAGTGTCGACATGGTCCGCGTACCTGACCTGCACGGATAGGACTACACATGGGACCGCTGTATGGCTAGGCGACAGGACTTGTTATCTCCTATCTGTCGGCTTCGCCGGCCGGATCGAAGAAATCCTGGCCGTCAGAATCGAGACCGTGATTAAGGTGATCGCGTGATCTCGGGACTCCGTTGGACGCTGGCCCGGTTCCCTGTGCGGTGCGACGAGATCGCCGCTGGCTTACTTGGGTTCCGGCTTCCCAAGCCGGAACCGTCGCTGGCATGGCTCACCGAGACATGGGAACGGCGATGGTCGGGAGCTCTGCCGATCTCTTGGATGCTGAAGCACGATCTGTCCCGCACCTGGGTACGGTTCCACAGCCTGCCAGGATCCAAACGCTACGCCGACTCCGACGACGAGTACGAGATTCTCCTCGCCCGGCACCATCAAGTGCTCAGCGAGTTGCACGGCGGATCCGCACGAGACTTGCTGCTGATCCGTACGCGAGCTGACGCGAGGGGAAGATTCTCTGCCTCCAAGGACTTCCGCCTCGCGGCTCGGACGACACCTCTGTGGCAGACATTTCTTGACCGCGACGATTCCGCAGGTGACCCAGTCCGCTGGTACACCTTCGTCGACCGGATCGCACCAACACGAGAAGCCCTCGACCCGCTCCTGCGACGCATTGCCGACGACGAAGACCGCGCGATCCTCACCAATGACCAGCTCGACTGGCTCTATGCCCCGTATGACGGCGGCGCCGACGTCATCGTCGAGACGGTCGACCGGCGTGACCAGCTCCGGACCCGGCACATCGACTGGTTGCCAACGGGTGCGCAGATCTATCTGAAGGTCGAGGACCCTGACCTTCGTGACCATCTTCGTCGGCGTGGGGCTGACGGGGATATGCCTGCGCGGGACGTCGTCGTCGAGATACTCGCGTTCGTGAACGGCGACGAGGGCCGAAAGTGGGTCGACCTTCTACCACTGGACCAACGCGAATTCCCCGAACGCCGACTCCGTGAGTGGACGCTCATTCGCGAGGTTGCCGCGAAACCGCGCTCGATCATCGACGACCTGGCGGATGCATCGGACTGGTGCCAACGAAGGCTGGTCGAGCACGCGATGTCCGACCTCGTACTCGAAGAGCTTGCCGGGCATGGGTGGTCGAAGCGGGTAAGGAACGCGGCACGACAACGGCTGCGCGGCCACAGCCCTGGACCCTTGTGAGCTGTCTTGCTTTCCCTACGGACCACACGACATGCAGCGGCGTGCCGTCAATCGTATGGACCTCGCTGCCTGGGTGAAACGGCCATCCCGGCTCGGAACATCGTGGTCCAGAATGGGCGGCGATGACATCGCGCAACCCGTCCGCCCGGCAGCGTCTCTACGAGGCTGCGACACGCTGGTCCCTCGATCGAGGTGTCGACAATGCGTTTCTGGTCGACGCCGCCACGGACGCCCTCGTTTCGGGCGTCGACTCACCTACCCTTCGCGAGCTCGCCGGGGCCACGGCTCACGCGGATACCGAGGAACTGCGTGTGCTGCTCGAGTCTGCTTTGCAAGAGCTAATGCTGCCGCGCCCACGTGGGATTGCGCCCTCGGATGTCGTGGCGGACGACGGCGCCGTGGTTCCGCGGACGCCTGCCAAGACGATCCGGTTCGAGGTAGTGGCTGCCGACGTGCATGACGACTTCCAGGTGCTGGTCTTCGTCGACGACGTGGAGATGACAAGCCGTGCCGCTGGGGCCGGCATGGGGCCGGACAGCCTTTTCTTTCCGGAGAACCGGCTGGTCGCGTCCACCGAACCCCGTGTCGTGCCGATCGCGCGCTGCGAATGTGGCGAGTACGGGTGCGGAGCCACCCAGGTCCGAATCCTGCGCCAAGGCGACGCCGTGCACTGGGACTGGCTGCATGAGACGCCCATGGACCACGGCGTGACGTTCCGTGCCGACCAGTACGACGCCGCGGTCGCCCAGGTCGCCGCCGACCACTCCTGGGAACGCCCGCAGGACACCGCCCGGCGCCAGATCCTCACCGCCGGCGACAAGGAACGGCTGCGCGCCGAGGGCTTGACGCTGCGATCTCCTTATCCGGTCCACGACGACCCGTCGACCTACCGGGTCGCGCTACAGACACTCGACAACGTCTACCAGGTGTTCTTGCACTTTCCGCTGGACGGGCGAGAGCCGACGGCAATCGTCCCCGACGTGCTTCGGGTTCTGGGTGAGCCACCATCGAGCTGGTCCGCGCAGTTCCACGCGATATCGGCCGCAGTCAAGGAGCCACCTGCCATCGCTGGCCGACGCTGGACGAGGGCGGACCTCGCCTGGCCACGACGGAGGACATGATCGAAGGGCACGCGAGCGGCCTGTGCAAGCTCGCTCACCCTGGTGTGCGCACATCAATGAGGCGACGTGGGCCCAGTTCGCGACACCCGCCAACGCCTTCGACGGACACCAAGCAATGGTGCTAACAGATCTGAGCTTCGGTGGGTAATGCCTTGTGCCGTGTCGCGTCATCGTCGACTCCTCGCCGCTCTGTCCGACGCTTTCGCGGCTGTAGGTTGTCAACCGGCATTCGGCCTGGTCAGAGGACCAGGCCGAAACCCGGGTGATGCTCAGACGTTGAAGCGGAACTCCACCACGTCGCCGTCCTGCATCACGTAGTCCTTGCCCTCGATGCGGGCCTTGCCCGCCGCCTTCGCCGCGGCCACGGAGCCGGTCTCGACCAGGTCGTCGAACGAGATGACCTCGGCCTTGATGAAGCCGCGCTCGAAGTCGGTGTGGATCACGCCGGCGGCCTGCGGGGCCGTCCAGCCCCGGTGGATCGTCCAGGCGCGCGACTCCTTCGGGCCGGCGGTGAGGTAGGTCTGCAGGCCGAGGGTGTCGAAGCCGACGCGCGCGAGCTGGTCCAGGCCGGACTCCTCCTGGCCGGTCTCCGCGAGCATCTCGGCGGCCTCGTCGGGCTCCAGCTCGACGAGCTCGGACTCGAACTTGGCGTCGAGGAAGATGGCCTGCGCGGGCGCGACGACCTTGCGCAGCGCCTCCTGCGAGGCGGTGTCGGCCAGGCCGGCGTCGTCGGTGTTGAAGACGTAGATGAACGGCTTGGCCGTCATGAGCTGCAGGCTGGCGATCTCTGCGAGGTCCAGACCGGCGTCCTTGGCGCCCTGGTACAGGGTCACGCCGCTGTCGAGGATCTCCTGGGCCTTCTTCGCGGCCGCGTACAGGACGGGGTCGCCGCGCTTGATCTTGACCTCCTTCTCCATCCTCGGCAGTGCCTTCTCGAGGGTCTGGAGGTCGGCCAGGATGAGCTCGGTGGAGATGGTCTCGATGTCGCCGGGGGCGTCGAGCGAGCCGTCGACCCGCACCACGTCGGGGTCGTCGAAGGCGCGCGTGACCTGGCAGATCGCGTCGGCCTCGCGGATGTTCGCGAGGAACTTGTTGCCGAGGCCCTCGCCCTCGGAGGCGCCCTTGACGATGCCCGCGATGTCGACGAACGACACCGTGGCCGGCAGGGTGCGCTGGCTCTCGAAGATCTCGGCCAGCTTGTTCAGCCGCTCGTCGGGCAGCGAGACCACGCCCACGTTGGGCTCGATCGTGGCGAACGGGTAGTTCGCCGCGAGCACCTGGTTGCGGGTCAGAGCGTTGAAGAGGGTGGACTTGCCGACGTTGGGCAGGCCGACGATGCCGATAGTGAGAGCCACGTCGCGCAAGTTTACGTGGACGGAGCGGCGGCCGCGTCGATCAGGTCCAGGTCCCGGGTCGCGAACCGGTGATGCTCCCACTCCTCGGAGAGGATCACCGACACGCACTGCGCCGCGACGAAGGCCTCGGACTGGTCCATCCAGGGCGGCGGCTCGGCCGGGCTCCCGGCCTGCTCGGGCGTGACGGCGGCCAGGTACTCCCGCACCTCGCGCAGCCGACCGCGGCGGACCTCGAACACCTCGTCGTACGACGGCGCCGCGGCGAGCTCGATCCCGAGCGCCGGCGCCCCGGCGTCGAACGCGGTGTGCGGCACGCCGGCGGGCCAGAAGACGTCGTCGCGCCGGCCCTGCGCACCCCAGCGCAGCCAGCCGTCGGTGCAGAACACCAGGTGACGTAGGGTCCGGGCGAACGACCACTCGTCGTCGACCGAGACGTCCACCGTGCCCGGCGGCATCGCGGTCACCCGCTCGACGGTGGCCTCCCACATGGTCTCGAACGCGTCCAGGGCCGTGCGGAGGCCGGCGATCGACCGGTCCTGGAGCAGTGCACGCTCCGGGTACCGCCGGTTCAGCTCGGCCTCGACCAACGGCTCCACCTCGACGCCGTTGATCCGCAGACCGTAGATGTAGCCGTCGAGGTCGGCACCGGCCAGCTCCACCCCGCGCATCCGCACACCGTTCAGGACGACCTCGCGGAACGAGGCGCCGCTCATGTCGGCGTCGTGGACCTGGGCCCCGCGGAGGTTCGCGGGGCCCATCCGGTCGACGCGCCCTGTGACGTGGTTCATGCGGGCGACGCTACGCCGAGCCACTGACACCCGGCCCGGCCTACGGGAACGACTGCACCTGCTGGAGCAGCTCCGGCAGCCGCCGGTCGAACACGCGGGCACCGAACCGGACCGCGAGCACCAGGATCAGCGCGCCGTACAGGACGCCGACCACGAGGGTGGCCGCGCCCCAGGGCACCCCGCCCAGGACCACGGCCGCGATGCCCACCGCGAGCACCGGCACCGACAGCCCGGCCGTGATCACGAAGCCGATGCCCTGGGACACCATCGTGGCCATCGCCGCGCCCTGCGGGGACTTGAGCGGGCTCTCCCCCGGCTTGGCCACCGGGTAGACGAGCCGGGCGGACGCCGCGCTCGACACCCCGGTGCTGACCAGCAGCAACCCGAACGCGAGCCCGAGCAGCGGCAGCGCGAGGTGCCACGAGTCGGCCACCCACACCGACGCGATGACCGTCGCGGCGCTGACCAGCGGCCCCACCGTGAGCATCGGGATGGCCCGGCCCCAGCGGTCCGCCTTGCCGTCGACGCCGGACGCGACGTGCAGGGCGAACGCCGTGTTGTCGTAGGCGATGTCGTTGGAGATGCTGAAGCCGAGGATCCAGGCCACGAACGGGCCCGTGGCCAGCAGCAGGAAGTAGTTGCCCGTGCTCTGGCTGGAGAAATACATGATCACGGGCAGCAGCGGCACGATCGCGAGCGAGCCGGAGTAGCGCGGGTCCCGCAGCCAGTAGGTCGCGGTCCGAGCGGCCACGGCCCACGTGGGCGAGAACGGCACCCGGCCGAACGCGCCCAGGCCCTTGGCCCGGCCACCGCCGCCGTCGCCGACGGGCGGGCGCTCCAGCGCCCGGGCCAGCGCCCGGTCCCAGACCAGCCAGGCCAGCACGATGGTGCCGAGCGCCACGGCGAGCCGGCCGACCAGGCCGGCCCAGTCGCCGTCGTGCGCCGTGCCCGCGAGCGACCAGGCCGCGCCGAAGGGCGTCCACCCCACGACCCCGGCGGCCTGCTCGAAGACGGGCAGGAGCTGCATGCCGGTGCTGCTGCCCGGGTTGGCCTCGATCGACGTCTCGGCACCGTTCGCGAGCCAGCCGATGAGCGGGCCGATCGACACCACCAGCACCAGCGCCACGAGCGTGACGACCTCGCGGTAGCGCCGGGACTCCAGCACGGGTGCGAGCAGGGTGGTGATCGCCCGGGACCCGAGGATGCAGGTCGCGACGCCGAGCGCCGCGCCGAGGAGCGCCACCAGGAGCGTGCCCGGCTCCAGCACCCAGGCGAAGGACGTGCCGAGAGCGGTCAGGACGGTCGCGATGCCGGGCACCGAGACCAGGCCGGCCACGGCGAGCCCGGCCACGAGGGTGCGGCGCGGGATGGCGTAGGTCGAGAACCGGTGCGGGTCGAGCGTGGCGTCGACGCCGAAGGCGAAGATGGGGATGAGCCACCACCCGAGGACGGTGAGGGCTCCGCCCAGGGTGATCGCCAGGCCGGCCCAGGCCGGGTCCTCGAAGACGCCGAGCCCCACCACGGCGACGACCACCAGGCCGACGATGCTCAGGGCGTACACCGCGGCGACGATCATGCCGATCGTCTGCCACACGCTCTTGCGGAACGTGTTGCCCATCAGCGTCAGCTTGAGGGTCAGGAACCGCGCAACCATGAGAGCCCTTCCGCGTGCTGGCGGCCGCCGACGAGGTCGACGAACCGGTCCTCGAGGCTCTGCTCGCCGCGCACCTCGTCGACCGTGCCCGCGGCCAGCACCTGGCCGCCGGCCAGGACCGCGACGTGGTCGCACATGCGCTGCACCAGGTCCATCACGTGGCTGGAGACGATCACGGTGCCGCCGCCGGCCACGTAGTCCTTGAGGATGTCGCGGATGTTGGCGGCGCTGACCGGGTCCACGGCCTCGAACGGCTCGTCCAGGACCAGGGTGCGGGGCGCGTGGATCATGGCGCTGCCCAGCGCGATCTTCTTGGTCATGCCCGCGGAGTAGTCGACGACGAACGTGTCGGCGTCGGCGCTCAGGTCGAGGGCCTGCAGCAGGTCGCCGGTGCGCTCGACGACCGTGTCCTTGTCCATCCCGCGCAGCATCCCCGCGTACGTGAGGAGCTGGCGTCCGGTCAGGCGGTCGAACAGACGGACGCCGTCGGGCAGCACGCCGAGGGTGGCCTTGGCCTCGTCCGGGCGCGCCCAGAGGTCGACGCCGTGGACCCAGGCCGTGCCGAAGTCGGGGCGCAGCAGTCCGGTGGCCATCGACAGCATGGTGGTCTTGCCCGCGCCGTTGGGGCCGACGAGGCCGTAGAACGAACCGGCGGGCACGTCCAGGCTGACGCCGGAGACGGCGATCTTCTGCCCGAACCGCTTCCACAGGCCGCGCACGCTGAGCGCCGCGGAGGGGTCGTACGGGGGCGGCTCCGGGGCGCCCTGCGGGCCGGGGCTGCCCGGCGGGCTCGAGTCGACTGGGGTCGTCATGGCACCCAACCTAACCGGGACGTCCGACACGCCGGATCCGACGCGAGGATGAGTGGGGGTGATAGCTGGTCCGTCTCGGGACGGACGGCGCCGCCGAGGGCGCCACCAGGGACGACGCCGGACCGCCCGCTGCCGCATACGGGGACGATTGGGAACGCGCGGGGTGTCGGCGTACGGGAGTGTCGGTGACTCGTGGCAGCCTGTCGCACATGGACATCGCCGCAACGATTCTGCTGGCCCTCGGCGCCCTCGTCGTGGGCGCGCTGCTGGGGTGGCTCGGGCACGCCCAGCGCAGCACGTCCGCCGTGCGCGAGGCGGACCTCGAGGCCGTGCGGCTGCGCGCGCAGGTCGAGTCCGCCGAGCGCCAGGTGGAGGCCGCGCGGGACCGCGCGGACGAGCAGATCACCGATGCCCGGGAGCGCGCCGCCGAGCAGATCGCGGCAGCCCGCACCGAGCAGGAGCATGCGCGGCGGCAGTTCCAGGCACTCGCCGGCGACGCGCTGGACGCCAACAGCAAGCGGTTCCTGGAGCTCGCGGAGGAGCGGCTCAAGCGGTCGGCGTCGGCCGGCGAGCAGGCCCTGGCCCAGCGCGAGCAGGCCGTGAAGTCGCTGGTGGACCCGCTGACCAAGGCGGTCGAGCTGGTGCGCGGCGAGGTGCTGCAGGCCGAGAAGGCCCGGATCGAGGGGCAGGGCGCGCTGGTCGAGCAGATGCGCAACGTCGCCGAGGTCTCGGCCGAGCTCCGCAACGGGACGGCGGACCTGGTCACGGCGCTGCGCTCGTCGCAGACCCGCGGTGCCTGGGGCGAGCTGCAGCTCCGCAAGGTCGTGGAGTCCGCGGGCATGATCAACCGCGTCGACTTCACCGAGCAGGCGCAGGTCACGACGGAGGACGGCATCCTCCGCCCGGACATGGTCATCAACCTCGCCGGCGGCAAGCGCGTCGTCGTGGACGCCAAGGTCGCGTTCCTCGGCTTCCTGGAGGCTCAGCAGTCCGACGACGCCGCGTATCGCGAGCAGCGGCTCGACGCGCACGTGCGGCACATGCGCAAGCACGTGGACGACCTGGCGGGCAAGAAGTACTGGAACCAGTTCGAGCCTGCGCCCGAGTTCGTCGTGATGTTCGTGCCCGCGGAGGCGTTCCTGTCGGCGTCGCTGGAGCGCGCCCCGGAGCTGCTGGAGTACGCGGCGCAGAAGAACGTCATCATCGCGACGCCCACCACGATGCTCGCCCTGCTGCGCACCGTGGCCTACGCCTGGCGGCAGGAGGCCCTGGCCGAGAACGCGCAGAAGGTGCTCAGCGTGGGCAAGGAGCTGTACGCCCGCCTGGTCACGATGACCGGCCACGTCACCCGGACGGGCCGCGCGCTGGAGTCGGCGACGAAGAGCTACAACCAGATGATCGGCTCGCTGGAGCGCAACGTGCTCACGTCGGCCCGGCGCATGGTCGAGCTCGACGTGGTCGACGAGAAGGACGGCATCGACGAGGTCAGGGGCATCGAGGAGGTGCCGCGGCCGATCACGAAGCCCGAGCTGCTCGCCGCCGAGGAGGGCGGCATCGTCGCGATCGACCGGGCCCAGGAGCAGGAGGCCGAGGGCATCCTCGTGCAGGCGCTGGAGGTCACCGAGCTGGCGGTCACCGACAAGCGCGCACTGGAAGCGGTCGAGGACGCGGCGGCCAAGAACCAGTCCAAGGACAGCGCGGCGGGCTGAGCCCGGGCGGACCGGCGCGGCAAGCGCGGCCCGGCCGGATCCGGGTGGTCGGTAGAACGTCAGGAGGTCGGCAACTCGAGTTG
>NZ_JBHVEG010000056.1:0-35867 GCF_042802395.1 Promicromonospora sp. NPDC057488 | reverse complement strand
GGTCCCCGAGGGGACGGCGGCCCGTTCCGTCGTTGCACGACGGCGGCTACTGCACGACGGCGGGCAGCAGGTCCATGTTCTCCGGGGCGTCGGCCAGGAAGCCCGGGAGGTCGTCCTTCGCGACGGCCGCCATCAGCGGGTCGAAGGCCGCGCGGTCCAGCACGACGATCGACTGCCCGTCGGCGCTGCGCCCGGTGCCCGTGTAGGGCGCGGTCATGAACGTGATGTCGTTCGTGGAGATGTCCCCCGCGCTCTGGAAC
The DNA here is from genome assembly GCF_042802395.1 of Promicromonospora sp. NPDC057488. Classification (NCBI taxonomy): domain Bacteria; kingdom Bacillati; phylum Actinomycetota; class Actinomycetes; order Micrococcales; family Promicromonosporaceae; genus Promicromonospora; species Promicromonospora sp. NPDC057488. The sequence continues at coordinate 35,607 of NZ_JBHVEG010000056.1, read as the reverse complement.
AGCTCCTGCATCCGGTCGAAGGTGAAGTCCTCGTCCACGGCCACGGAGCTGGTGACGGCCTGCAGGAAGCCCGCCATCTTCAGGGGGTCGCTCCGGTTGTTGTTGGCCTTGGCCACGATGGCACGCATCCAGGCCTGCTGCCGCTGCACGCGGCCGAAGTCACCGTTCGCCAGGGCGTGCCGCTCGCGGGCGAAGGCGAGCGCCTCCTCGCCGTTCATCGCCTGGCGCACCGAGCCGCCGGCGCCGTCGGGCACGGTGATCTCGACGCCGTCCAGGGAGTCGGTGAGGGTGGTGAACGACTGGAAGTCGGTCACGGCGAAGTGGTCGACGCGCACGCCGGTGAGCTGCTCGACCGTCTGGATCATCAGCGCGGGGCCACCGTAGGAGAACGCGGCGTTGATCTTGGCCTCGCCGACGCCGGGGATGGGCACCCAGGAGTCGCGCGGGATGGAGATGGCCGCGGCGGTCTGCCGGTCGGCCGACAGGTGCACGAGCATGATCGCGTCGGTGCGCTGGGCGCCGGCCTCCCAGGCGTTCGGGTCACCGGCGGAGATCCGGCTGTCGGAGCCGAGCACCAGGATGTTCACGGGGGCGTCCGGACCGTCGGAGGGCGCGGCGCTGGGGCGGGTCGACTCGTCGACGCCCTCGAAGGCGTCGATCCGCTCGAGGTTGCCGTCGAGCGAGGCGCGGTAGCCGAACCAGGCGGCGGTGGCTCCGCCACCCACCAGCAGGAGGGCACCGACGACGATTCCGGCGACAAACCCCTTGCCCCGTCGGCCGCGTCGCGCGTGACGCAGCCCCCCGTCGACGGGGTTGGGTCCGGAGAGATAGTCGTTCATTCGATCGGGTGCGGCCATGGCCGGTGATCTTAGTATCGATTCCGACTACTACCCTTAAGCCTGCACCGCAACCGGAGAATGCCCTTGCGGGTGAATTCCGTTAAAGGTCGGCAGGGCGCCGAACAGAGAGGGGAACGAGCGTGGTCGCACGCGTCAGACGGCAGCAGAACCGCGCGGTTCTCCTCGTCACGCACCACTACGCACCCGAGACCGGAGCCCCGCAGAGGCGGTGGGGAGCCCTGTCCGGGCACCTTGTCCCGGCGGGTTATCCGGTAACCGTACTGACCCCTCCGCCGCACTACCCCTCGGGAAAGATCACCCATTATTCACCCGCTTTCTCACCCGGTGCGGTAACTACGGGAAACCATGGCGAGAAGATCATCCGGGTGAATTTCCGCGAGCATTCTCATGGGCTCGGGTCACGGGTCGCGGACCAGCTCGTCGCAGCCGTGAGCTCGGTGCTGCGCGGCGTGCGCCGGCCGGCCGGGCGGCCTGCCGTGGTCATCGCCACGGTGCCCGGGATCCCCAGCGTCGTCGCCGGCTGGGCGCTCGCCCGCTGGCACCGCGCCCGCCTGGTCGTCGAGATGCGCGACGCCTGGCCCGACCTCATCGAGCCCAGCGGCATCCTGCTGCGCCGGGGCCGCCGCACCGACCTGCGCCGGCTGGTCCGCGACCTCGCCGCGCGCGTGGTGCACCGCACCGTGACCCGGCTGCAGGCCCGGGCCGACCTCGTGGTCACCACCACCGCGGCGTTCGCGGAGGTGCTGCGTTCCCGCGGCGTCCGTAATGTCGCGGTGGTACGTAACGGCACGGCGTTCGAGGCCGTCCGGGAGCACGCCCCCGTGCCGCTGGCGGGCCGCCCGCTGCGCGCCGTGTACGCGGGCACCGTGGGCCGTTCGCAGGGCCTGGACGTCGTGGTCCGCGCCGCGGCGCTGGTGCAGGAGCGCGGGTACGCGCTCGACGTGCGGATCGTGGGCCACGGCAACGAGCTGGAGCCGCTGCGCCTGCTCGCGGCCGAGCTCGGGGCACCGGTCCGGGTCGAGCCGTCCGTGCCGTCCACCCAGGTGCGCGACCTGTACGCGTGGGCGGACACCGCGATCGTCTCGCTGCGCGACTGGGCGCCGTTCGAGTGGACCGTCCCGTCCAAGCTGTACGAGGTCATGGCCTCGGGCGTGGTCGCCTCCGCGTGCCTCGCCGGCGAGGCCGCGAGCCTGGTCTCGGCGAACGGCGCGGGCGCCGTGGTGCACCCCGGCGACGTCGAGGGCCTCGCCGACCTGTGGTGCGGCTGGCTGTCCGACGGCGTCGTGCCCGCCGCCTCGCCCGACGCCGCCACGTGGGTGGCCGAGCACGCCAGCGACGAGGTGCTGGGGCACCGGTACACCGAGCTGCTCGACGAGCTGCTCCCCCACCCGCTGCGGCCCGAGCCCGCCGAACGAGGGGCCCGATACTGATGGCACGACCGTTCCGGCGTGCGGGCGAGCTCGCGCGCAACCTGGGCTTCACCACGTCCTTCGTGGCCCGCACCGTCGTCGAGGACCCGCTGTGGCTCGCCGTGCAGGCGGCCCGCCGGGCGCCCGAGCGGGTGCGCCGGCCGCTGGTGGGCGCCCTGAACCTGGCGCCGACGCCGTCGGCCCGGCACGCGCTGGGCCGCATGCTCGCGGGCGACGTCACGGGTGCCGCCGACGAGGCGGAGCGGCTGCTGGACCGCCCGGGGAACCGGGGACGACGGGTCGCGGCGGAGGTGGCCGTGGCGGTGGGCCGCCCCGAGCTGGTCGACGGCGTCGCCGGGGCGGGTCCCGCGCGGTACCGCGCGGCCTGGCTCCTGGGCGACGTCGAGGCGATCGGGCCGGACGCGCCCGCCGGGCTGCGCGCGCAGGTGGCCGAGCTCCGGCCCGGGCCCCGGGACGAGGCGGCCGGCCCCGGCCGCGCCGGCGGCCCGCCGTCGGGCACCGTCACCGTGCTGCACCACCTGACCAACTCCCTGCCGCACACGCAGAGCGGCTACACGCTGCGCTCGCACGCGATCCTGGTGGCACAGCGCGCCCACGGGCTCGACGCGTCGGCCACGACCCGGCCGGGCTATCCCCTGACCATCGGGTCGCTCGCGGCGCGCGCGACCGACGTCGTGGACGGCGTCGCCTACCGCCGGCTGGTTCCCGCGCGGGCGGCGTCCGACGCCGCGCGCCGCGCCGCCCAGGAGACGGACCTGCTGGTCGAGGCGGCCCGCGCGGCGGGCGCTGACGTGCTGCACACGACCACCCCGGCCGCCGTCGGGTCGCTGGCCCGTGCGGCCGCCCGCCGACTCGGCATCCCGTGGGTGTACGAGGTGCGCGGTCTGCCCGAGGAGACCTGGGTGGCGGCGCAGGGCACGGCCGAGGCGCGGGCGCGGGCGGCGGCGTCCCGCCGTCGGGCGCTGATGCAGGCCAAGGAGACCGAGCTGGCCCTGGCCGCCGACGCGGTGGTGACGCTCAGCGGCACGATGCGCGACGCGCTCGTGGCGCGGGGCGTGCCCGCCGGGCACATCACCGTGGTGCCGAACGCCGTGCCGGACGCCCTGCTCGCCGCGCACCACCCGGCGCCGGAAGCGGCACGGGCGGCCCTGGGCCTGCCCGCGGGTCCCGCGATCGGCACGGTGAGCAGCCTGGTCGACTACGAGGGCCTGGAGACCGTGGTCCGCACCGTGGCGACGCTCCGCGCGCGCGGCCAGGAGGTGACGGGCGTCCTGGTGGGCGACGGCGTCTCCCGGCCGGGTCTGGCGCGGCTCGCGCACGAGCTCGGCGTGGCCGACCACGTGGTGCTGCCCGGGCGCGTGCCGCCCGACGTGGCGCTGACCTGGCTGGCGGCGCTCGACGTGGTGCTGGTGCCGCGGCGCGACCACGAGGTGACGCGCCTGGTGACGCCGCTCAAGCCGGTCGAGGCGATGGCGGTGGGGCGGCCGGTCGTGGCGAGCGCGCTGCCCGCGCTCGTCGAGGCGGTGGGCGGGGCGGGACTGCACGTCGACGCGGACGACCTGGCGGGCTGGGCGGACGCCGTCGGCGGGCTCCTGGCCGATGCGGGACGACGGGCCGAGCTGGTGGAGCTCGGCCAGGGGGTGGCTACCGAGAGGACATGGGTGCGTAACGCGGAGACCTACCTGGGCGCCTACCGGAAGTGCCTGGGGGTGAGGGTATGAGCGCGGGGCCGGAGACCGGTTCGTACGCGGCGCTGTTCGACGCCTCGCCGACGACGACGAAGCTGGTGACGCTCGGCAACCTGTCGCGCGTGGGAGCGCGACCGCCGCTGGGGCAGTACGTGCGGCTGCTGTGGGCGCGCCGGCACTTCCTGTGGGCCGACGCGCGCGCGAAGGTGGCCAGCGGGACGCGGCAGAGCCTGCTGGGCAAGGCGTGGCTGGTGCTGAACCCGCTGATCGACGGCGCGGTGTACTTCCTCGTGTTCGGGCTGCTGATGAACAACCAGCGGGGCATCGACAACTTCCTCGGGTACCTGCTGATCGGCGTGTTCCTGTTCCAGTTCACCACGCAGTCGATCAACGGCGGCGCCCGGTCCGTGCAGACCGGAAAGAACCTGATCCGGGCGTTCACGTTCCCGCGCGCGGCACTGCCGATCTCCGTGGTGCTGCGCAACCTGCTCAACCTGGGCCCCACCCTGGTCACGCTCGCCGCGCTGATCTACTTCATACCTCCGGCCGAGGAGTACACCTGGCGCCTCGCGCTGGTGGCCGGCGCCCTGGCGCTCCAGGTCATGTTCACCACGGGGCTGGCGCTGCTGGTCGCCCGGTGGGCCGCCGCGCTGCCCGACATCACCAACCTCATCGGCATGGCGATGCGGGTCTGGCTCTACGCGTCCGCGGTGTTCTTCTCGTTCGACCACCTCCTGGCCGACAAGCCCGACATCAAGGTGTGGCTCGAGGCGAACCCGATGTTCATCGTGCTCGACATCGTGCGGGACTGCGTCCTGTACGCGACGACGCCCGACCCGATGCGCTGGGTCGTGCTGGGCGGCTGGGCCGTCGGCACGCTGGTGATCGGGTTCGTCGTCTTCTGGCGGGCGGAGGAGAGCTATGGCCGCTGATCTCGACTACCCGATGCCGCCGTCGCCGGCCGGCCAGAACGGCCCCGCGTCGATGCCGCTGCCGGCCCAGGCCGCTCAGCGGCCGATGACGGGCGCGATCCCGATGTCCGTGCAGGCCCCGCCGCACACCGGCCAGCTCGCCGCCGTCCGGCCGAAGTCCGGGAGCACGCCCGTGCTCTGGCCCACGGTTGCCGTGCAGGGCCTGCGGATGTTCTACCGGACGCCGTCCACGGACACGAGCCACGGCCGCCGGGCCAAGGTAAAGCGGGCCGTGCTGAACGTCATGGGCCAGGAGCCCAAGGTGACGGTGCGCGCCCTGACGGACATCTCGTTCGTCGCCAACTCCGGCGAGCAGATCGGCCTCGTGGGGCAGAACGGCTCGGGCAAGAGCACGCTGCTGCGGATCATCGCCGGGCTGGAGAAGCCCACCAAGGGCCAGGTGCTGGCCGAGAGCACGCCCGTGCTCATCGGCGTCAACGCGGCCCTGGTCCCGGACCTGCCGGGCGAGGAGAACGTGCGCCTGGGCTGCCTGGCGATGGGGCTCTCCCCCGCCGAGGCGCAGGCCGCCATCCCCGACGTGATCGAGCTGGCCGGCCTGGGCAAGTCCATCTACCTGCCGATGCGCACCTACTCCTCCGGCATGGCAGCGCGCCTGCGCTTCGCCATCGCGACGGCGGCCCGCCCGCACATCCTGCTCATCGACGAGGCCCTGGCCACCGGCGACGCCGCGTTCAAGGAGCGCAGCGAGGCCCGGATGACCAGGCTCCGCGAGCAGGCGGGCACGGTGTTCCTGGTGAGCCACGCGGCCCAGACCATCGAGGAGTCCTGCACCCGCGCCATCTGGCTGCACCACGGCCGCCTGGTGCTCGACGGCGAGGCGCAGGACGTCGCCGTCCGCTACCGCAAGTGGGCGTGGGCCTTCGCGAAGGACAAGCCCGAAGAGGCCAAGCGGATCCTCGAGGAGGCGTTCGCCGAGCGCCGCGAGACGCAGGTGCGGTTCGACACGCCGGAACCACCCAGGGGGCGGGTGCGGGAACGGCATGCGCGGCCGACGGGCCGCGACGCCAAGCAGGCCAGGGCCGCGGCCGAGCGCGCCGCGGCCATCCGTGCGGAGAGGAGCGACCTGTGAGCAGACCCCTCGTCATGACTATCTACGGGACGCGTCCGGAGGCCATCAAGGTGGCCCCGGTCGTCGCGGCCCTGGAGGCCGACGACCGGTTCGACTCGGTGACGGTCGTGACCGGCCAGCACCGGGAGATGCTCGACCAGGTCAACGAGGTCTTCGGCATCGTGCCCGACCACGACCTCGACATCATGAGCCACGGCCAGACGCTCGGGGAGATCTTCGCGCGCGTCATGGCGCGGCTCGACCCGATCCTGGAGGCCCGCCGGCCCGACGTCGTCGTGGTGCAGGGCGACACCTCGACGTCGACGGCGGCCGCGCTGGCCGCGTTCTACCGGCAGATCCCGGTCGTCCACCTGGAGGCGGGACTGCGCAGCGGCGACATCCAGTCGCCGTTCCCGGAGGAGGCGAACCGCAAGATCACGTCGCAGATCGCGTCGCTGCACCTCGCGCCGACCCTGCGCAGCCTGGCGAACCTGGTGGCCGAGGGCGTTCCGCTGGAGGACATCGTCGTGACCGGCAACACCGTGATCGACGCCCTCTACCTGGCCGTGGAGCGCCGGACGGCGTTCGCCGACCCGGCCCTCGCGCGCGTCGCGGCGTCGGGCCGCCGGATCGTGCTCGTGACGACGCACCGCCGGGAGAACTGGGGCACGGCGATGGAGGGCGTAGGCCGCGCGCTGGCACGGATCGCACGGCGGTTCCCCGAGTCCGCGATCGTGCTGCCGGTACACCGCAACCCCGTGGTGCGCGACGCCGTCCTGCCGCACCTCGACGGGCTGGCGAACGTCACCGTGACCGAGCCGCTCGGCTACGGCGAGTTCACGCACCTGCTGTCCCTGTCCACGGTCGTGCTCACCGACTCGGGCGGGCTCCAGGAGGAAGCGCCCAGCCTGGGCAAGCCGGTGCTCGTCATGCGCGAGAACACGGAGCGCCCCGAGGCAGTCGAGGCCGGCACAGCGCGCCTGATCGGCACCGCCGAGGACCGCATCGTGGCCGAGGTGCACCGGCTGATGACCGACGACGCCGCCTACGAGCTCATGGCGCAGGCCATCAACCCGTACGGCGACGGGCGCAGCGCGAGCCGCGTGCTGGACGCGACGTGGCGCATGCTCGCGCCCGAGCTGCCCGGCCTGCTGCCGGACCTCGACCTGTCGGAAGAGTTCACTGCCGTTACTGCAGAGGGTGGAGCATGAGCAAGACCAGGGTCTTTATCTACGGTTCGTGCGTGTCGCGGGACACGTTCGAGCACTTCGATCCGGAGGAGTTCGCACTCGTCGAGTACGTGGCCCGGCAGTCGGTGCTGAGCGCGTACACGAAGCCGGTCGAGCTCATGGCCCCGCCGACGCTGGGGTCCCGCTTCCAGCAGCGCATGGTCACCGGCGACTTCTCGTCCAGCCTCCGGTCGCTGCTGGCCACGCACGGCTCGGCCACGGACCTGGTGCTCGTCGACCTGACCGACGAACGGCTCGGTGCCTACCTGCTGCCCGACGGGTCCATGGTGACCCGCTCGGTCGAGCTCATCGAGTCGGGTGCGGAGCAGCACCTGCCCCAGGGCACCCAGCACGTCGCGTTCGGCACCCAGCAGCACTTCGACTACTGGAGCACCGCGATGAACTACATCGGGGAGCGCGTCCAGCACTACATGCCGCAGGCGACGATCGTGCTGCTCGACATCCCGTGGGCCGAGTGGTCGGAGAGCGGGAACCAGACTCCGGACAGCTTCGGTGTACGCGCGGCGGACGCCAATCCCGTCTTCCGTCCCTACATCGAGATCGCGGCGCAGGCACTGGGAGCGCACGTGGTGTCGCTTGACCCGGCCGAGGTCATGTCGGGCCCGCACCATCCTTGGGGAGACGCGCCGTTCCACTACGCGGAGAAGGTGTACCTGGAGATCGTGCGTCGGCTCACCGGCGCCGAGGGCCGGGTCGTATGGGGGCCGACGGCAACGCCGCGCGGCACCGGCAGCCAGCCGAGCGTCAGTTCGCCGGCATCCGACGCTCAGCCTCAAGCGCCGACCAGCGGCGCCCACCGCCAGCTGATCAGTTCACAAGCCGACCCGGAACCCAGCGAGGAAAGTCTCGTCGCGAACCAGGTGGCGGCAATTCATGCGGTCATGAAGGATGCGCTTCCGGGTGATTGGCGGAGACACTGGATCTGGTCGCAGGGGCCGGCCTCCGTCCACGAGTTCATTTCCGGTGAAGCCACGTTCGCCTTTGACGTCTCGGTCAACGGAAACGTCTGCGACATCCAATTCCTCCCTCGCGACAAGTCGCAGATCGATTCATTTATGCAACGCATACGGACACTCGGGATCGAATGGTTCGCGGTCGCCGACAAGGACGACCGCGTCTCGATCGTCCGGGAGTCGATTCCAGACGGCATCGTGAGCGACAAATGGGTTCGAGAGCTGCGCGACCGGATCAGCTCCGTGCGAGAGTCGTTCGAGGCACCCTCCGATTACCAGGCGCGAAAGATCGTAGCGAATCAGGTCGCGGCGATACATGCGACCATGAAAGATGTCCTCCCGGGACGTTGGCAGAGGCACTGGATCTGGTCACAAGGGCCGACCTCCGTCCACGAGTTCATTTCCGGTGAGACCACGTTCGCCTTTGACATCTCGGTCGAGAAAAACGTCTGCGACATCCAGTTCCTCCCTCGCGACAAGGCACAGTTCGAAACATTCATGCAGCGCATCCGGTCGGCCGGAATAGAATGGTTCGATGTCCCCGCGAAGGACGATCGCGTCTCAATCACCATAGAGTCGATTCCAGATGGCATCGTGAGCGACAAATGGGTTCGAGAACTCTGTGACCGGGTCAGCGCGGCGAGAGAAGCATTCGAAGCACACTCCGCCGCCGGCCTGGGGTAAAGGCCGGCAGCTGCCGCGGCAACCGAGGCGGTGCGCGGAAGCCGCCTGCCCGCACAGGACGTTCGCTGCGGGCAGGCGGCACCGGGATCTCCGCGATGTACGGGGCTCTGTCGAGGGGCGGCGTCGCGCGAAGACCACGAGCGACGGGCGCATCCTCCCGATGTCGGTGACCCTCACACCCAACCGCCCTCTCGCCCCGCGAATCACCGGGCACGGGCTAGCTTGCAGCTCCCGTGTACGCCCTGGCAGCCCGTAGCGCGTCGAGGTCGTTTCCGACAACAGCAGCGATTTCTCTTTCGAGCGAATTCTCTCGCGCGAACCGCAAGATCGCCGCCTCGGGAATGCTGTCGTTGATGATCCCCGAATACGCACTCAGCAGATCTGCCGCGAGGTCCGAGTCATCCATGTCCCCAAGACGTCGCGCGAGCTCGTAAGATGTGATTCCCCGACCAATGAGGCATTTCGCTGCGAGCCGATCACGGACGTATGCAGGGATATCAGCGCCGTCGATGATCTTGGCGAGCCTGTCCAGGTGCGAGATCACTCCCCGGAGAAACTCCTCCCAGCTCCCCTTACCTTGAGAAAGGTGCGCACCCTCTCCGGCGACAGGGTCACCGATAATGACATAGTCACGATCGCAAAGAGCGGTGAAATTCTCAGCTCGCACCGAGAAATGCAGGACGAATTCATTGTCCTCACCGTAGTGAACGCCTTCGGGAAACTTGCTCCGGTAGCCACGGATGTCGCTCGTCCGGTAGATACTCGGCGGCAGCATGGTCCAGAGCGAGTCGACGATGTCCAGCCGTTCGTGGCGCATTGCCGGTGCAAGAAGGATTGATCGCCCAGCCCGACGGTAACGCAGCGAGGTTCGCTGGGCCGTGGACGACGCAATGTATTCCAAGAGCGGGGTCAGAGCGCCCTCCGCGAGCTGGTCGTCGTCATCCAGGAACATGACGTGAGACCCGCGCGCGACATCGATGACAGAATTTCTCCCTGCGGACGGCCCTCCTGTTGGTTCTGGATTGCACAATCCTTGAACCGTGAACCCCTTCGTCCGGGGGAGATCCCCGAGCGCCGCCCAGAGCTCCTTGAACGACGCCGAATCCGAACCGTCGTCGACGACCAGCACCTCGACCTGTGAGCCAGCAGGCAGTTTCTGACTCAGAACGCTGTCCAGGGCGCGCCGCAAGGACAACGGCCTTTCGTAGGTCGTGATCCCGATCGTCAGGTCCGGTGACGGAACGTCTTCGAGGGTGGAGTAGTACATCTCGCGCGTCCAGGCAATTCCCTCTGATACAACACGCGCAGGCATTCCCGCCAGGGCGACGTTCCCCGTAGCGCTCCAGTCCTTGTTGACGATTGCCCCGAGTGCGACGACCGAGTCGTTGCCGATACCACCTCGGTTGAACACGTTCACACCATTTCCGAGCCAGTTTCTCGAGCCAATCGTCGAGCCAACCTCGGAGTTGCTCTGGAGCCCGGTTGCCAGATCAAATACCGCGTGATTGCTGCCGCGAACAGAAAGCCCCGGGGCAATGAGATTCCTGGAGCCGATCGTAATGCCCTGGCCGGCGGTGAACGGTGCCTGGATGGATGCGCCGCCCGTGAACGAGTTGGCGTGGCCGATCACCACGAATGCCCCGGCCGTGGGACGGCCCGCGTTCATCGGGAACGTGATGTTCAGCGCGCCACTGACCACGGTGTTACCCGACCCGATCAGAACTTTGCACCCAACCGCTTGCCTCAGATCGATGGAGACGCGACCGCTGCCGCCCACATCGTGCAGCCGAACGACATTCTGCCGACTTCTGGAGCTGAACTGGATCGCCACATCTTGAGGCAGAGCGTCGGCCGAGACGACGCGTACGTTGTTGTAGTAGACCTCATTGTCCTCGAAACTCACATCGACTCCTCTCTTAGGCGTAGTGACCAGCGAGCTTGTTGTCCACCATCGACAGCGCGGCACCGATGGCCATGTGCATGTCGAGGTACTGGTACGTGCCCAGCCGTCCGCCGAACAGGACGTCCTTCTCGTTGGCGGCGAGATCCCGGTACTTGAGCAGCCGCTCGCGGTCCTCGACGGTGTTCACCGGGTAGTACGGCTCGTCCGAGCGTTCGGCGAAGCGCGAGAACTCACGCATGATGACCGTCTTGTCGGTGGGGTAGTCCCGTTCCGGGTGGAAGTGCCGGAACTCGTGGATGCGTGTGTACGGCACATCGGCGTCCGCGTAGTTCATCACCGGGGTCCCCTGGAAGTCACCGGTCTCGAGCACTTCCTCCTCGAAGTCGAGGGTGCGCCACGACATCTCGCCTTCTGCGTAGTCGAAGTACCGGTCGACCGGACCCGTGTACACGACCGGCACGTTCCCGACCACGTTGCCCTTGCTCACAGGCTGCGTCCTGTCGAAGAAGTCCACGCCAAGGCGCACCTCGATGTTCTTGTGGTCCGCCATGCGCTCGATCCACCGGGTATAGCCGTCGACCGGCAGGCCTTCGTGCGTGTCGTTGAAGTAGCGGTTGTCGTACGTGTAGCGCACCGGCAGTCGCGAGATGATCGAGGCCGGCAGCTCGGTCGGGTCCGTCTGCCACTGCTTGGCCGTGTACTCACGGATGAAAGCCTCATAGAGCGGGCGACCGATCAGCGACACGCCCTGCTCGTCGAGGTTCTCCGGCTGCTTGCCCCCGAGCTCGGCCGCCTGCTCCTTGATGAGCGCACGCGCCGCTTCGGGCCCGTGAGCGGAGCGGAAGAACTGGTTCACGGTGCCGAGGTTGATCGGCATCGGGAACACCTCACCCCTGTGCGTGGTGTACACACGGTGCACGTAGTTCGTGAACGCGGTGAACCGGTTCACGTACTCCCAGACCCGCTCGTTCGACGTGTGGAACAGGTGGGCACCGTAGCGGTGCACCTCGATCCCGGTGGTCTTCTCCGCCTCGCTGTAGGCGTTACCACCGATGTGCGGGCGCCGGTCGATCACCAGGACCTTCCGGCCGTACTCCTCCGCGATACGTTCGGCGACGGTCAGTCCGAAGAATCCCGACCCGACGACAACAAGATCAGCGTTCATGTGAATCCCCTGTTCAGCGCTTGAAGAAGTCGGCGATCCGCCGCGGCACGACGGTGACCGCCTGACCGACCCGCCACGTCTCCGACGTGCGGATCTGGACGATCCTGCGCTGCTCCAACGCGACCTGGCGCTCGAGCTGCCGGACGCGCTGGTCCGCGCCGCCCGGGTCGACAGCACCCTTCCCCAGGGCGGCGTAGACCCGCTTGAGCTCCGCTCGGTGCTCGGGGTCCGTGTCGAGGAACGGCAGGTCCCAGTACGACCCGGTGCCGTGCTCCTGCGTGTACCGGATCATGCCCAGCAACGCCCGGTCCTTCGGCCGCGTGAAGAAGTCCAGCGGCTGCTCGGACACGCCGAGCTCGGGGAACCAGTCGGTGACCAGGGTCTTGTAGAAGTCCTCTCGCGCATCTGTCGGCAGGTTGGTGAGGTGCCAGAGCAGAAGATGCAAGGCGTAGTTGACGAACTTGCGCTGCAAGGGCGGGTAGATGCCGCTGCGCACGAGCTGGTCACGAATCGCCAGGAGCGCGAGGTGTGCGTTGTCCGGGGACTTCGACGTCGAGTTCGAGATCGAGGTCTTGACGTTCCGACGGTGAGAGACGAGCTCCTCGTCCAGGATGGTGATCCGGTCGCAGGACAGCAGTGCCGAGTAGACGAAGTAGGCGTCGTTCGTCGAGGTCAGCTCCTGGAAGCGGAGCCCCGTGTTCTGCAGGTAGGTGCGCAGGAAGAGCTTGTCCCAGGGCCATCCCACGAAGGCGAAGAAGGGGTTCGCCGAGATGGCGGCGGCAGGAAACGGGCGGGCCTTGGGCAGCTCCGCGATCCTGACCGCGTGCTTGATCGGGCTCGTGCGGCCGGTGTCCGAGTCCAGGTCACGGGAGCGGAAGACGCAGATGGACGCGCGGTCCGCCTTCGCCTTGCCGTAGGCACGCCCGAGCATCCCCGGGTCGAAGACGTCGTCGGCGTCCAGGAATGCCACGTACTCGCCCTGCGCGCTGTCCAGACCGAGATTGCGTGCGGCACCGGCCCCCTGGTGCTCCTGCGACAGCAGGGTGACGCGGTCGTAGGGGTCGGACTCGGTGAAGTTCTGCAGTTCCTCCATCGAGCCGTCGGTCGAGCCGTCGTCGACCAGGATGATCTCCAGGTCACGAAGTGACTGCGCCCGGAGCGACGCCAAGCAGTCCTTGAGATAAGGCATCGCGTTGTAGACCGGGATGACGACGGACACCTTCACGCGAGCGGTCTCGTGCTGGTAGTAGTACTCGTCCGCGTCCCGCATGATCCACTGGACGCGGCTCCATTCGCCGACGCCGAACGCCGACTGGATCAGCATGCCGCGCTCGGCGTCCTTCTTCAGCACGTCCGACACCATGTGGCAGTACTCCCGGCGCAGGCTGGGTGCCAGACGCTTCATCGTGAAGTCGATGTTGTGCCACCGCTTGAGCCCGTAGACGCCGATGAAGTCCTCCGACAGCTCGGAGTGCCCGAGGAGCCATTCCCGGATCCAGTCGTACTCCTGCAGCGCCACGTCCGCCTTGCCGGTCGACTTCACCGAGGAGTTGGGGTTGTCGCGGCGGTTCTCGTAGAAGACCTCGTTGACGTACATGACTCGGCGAGCAAGGCACATCGTCTGGAAGAAGAACCCGTTGTCCTGGTACGACGCACCCGGGGTCTCGTGGTGCCAGATCTCGTTCTCGACGAGGAACTCTCGGCGGTAGATGCCGCACCAGGTGTTCATCGGGTAGCGGAAGATTCCGACCTGCTCGGCCGGGTCGAGGACCTGGCCGTAGACCGCCGGGTTCGACGCAGACGGCACGATCACCTCGGTGCGGTGCTCGCCGACCCCGCGGAAGCGCAGGTAGTCCGCCTTCACGATGTCAAGGTCGTGCTCCCGCCCCGCACGCCAGAGCGTCTCGAACATGGCCGGCCGCACGACGTCGTCCGGCTCAAGGATTCCGATGTACTCGCCGGTCGCGTGCCGGAGTGCAACGTTCATGGCCACGCCGTAGCCCGCGTTGGCCTGGGTGACGACCTTGAGGCGGACCGAGTACTCCTGCGCGTACCGCGCCAGGATCTCCGAGCTCGAGTCGGTCGAGCCGTCGTCGACGCAGATGATCTCCAGGTCGGTCAACGTCTGATGGATCAGGCTGTCGAGCGCGGCCTCAAGGTACTGCTCGACGTTGAAGGTAGGAACCAGGACCGAGACACTCGGCCGGCCGGAATCCTGATCGGTAGTCGCGGTAGGCGTGAAGCTATCGGTCATCGCGCTCGGTGTTCCTATCGTCATGGTGTTTGTCAGGACAGGGGTTGAAGAAGCTCAATGCGCTGCCATCCGTCTCGTGTCGGGAATGGCGACGGCGTGCGCCGCGCTCGGCGCGCCCTGAGCGGTCGGGCTCTCGCGAAGAGCCGTTCGCACTTCGTCGGCTCGCCGTCCGGCGGTCAGGTCGGCGACGGCGCCGGCAATCCCATCCAGACCGGCTGCCGTGACACCAAGGCCTGCTCGGGCAAGCGCCTGCGCACGCCTTTCCTGGTCGTCCCGCAACGTCACCGCACTCGGCAGATAGACACCCGGCGTCCCGGTGTGCAGGTTCTCGTGCACGGAGTTGTAGCCCGCGCCGGTCACCGTGAACTCCCACGCGCCGGCCACGTCGACCAGCGGGAAGCGCGCGTCGATGGTCGTCACGTCGTGCGCGACGGCAGAGGACAGCAGCGGCGAGCGGACCACGACCGGCACGATGTCGCCGGCGTCGCGAACGGCCCGCACGGCAGCGGCCGTGGCCGACCCGTCGCCGTTGCCGCCGGAGAGCTGCACGAGCGCGTACCGCCGCTCCGGGTCGAGCCCGAGCGAGGCGAGGGCCTTCTCCCGCGGCATCAGCGAGGCCGGCGCGAGGGAGACCGGGTCGATCCATGTCGCGTCCCGGAAGACCTCTGGCGCGGTCTCCCGTGTCTCGGCGATGTCGCCCGGCACGATCACCGAGGTGACGTGGTCACGCCAGCTCTTCACCTGCGTCAGGTCGGTACCCTCGCGCCACAGCCCGCGGCGCAGCCACACCAGCGGCAGGCCGGCCAGGTCCGCGACGTCCGTCAGCGAGGGGTACACCCATGTGCCGTCGAAGACGATCGACGCGGGGCGGAACTCAGCGATCTCGTCTAGGAGCCGGCGCGTGAACTGCCTGCGCCACTGGTCCTGGCCGACACCAGCAGCGGACTGGCTCGGGAAGTACGCGACGTCATAGCCGGCGGCAGCGACCGTCGAGGCGGCCGTCGAGAGGGTGAGGATCCGGCCGTCGAGCGCGCTGCCCGCGTGCCGCAACACCGCGGCGCACCGGGCGATGTGCCCCATGCCGCCGCCGTTGCTGGTCACGAACAGCACGCGCGGCGCAGCGCCCTGAACCGCATCCACGGGAGCGATCCCGCGCCACGCGGCCCACGCCGACTGCGATGCCCCGGTCGCCGCCTCACGGCTGGTCCGTTCGATCCGCTCGAGCGCCTGCTCCTGCACCCACTCGTGCCGCGAGGCCTTCGCCCGCGTGTCCTGCACCGTCGCCTCAAGGCGGTCGATCCGCTGCCGCAGTCGTGTCTCGGTCCGCGCGGACAACCACGACACGGCTCCGGCCACGAGGACGCTCACGGACACCAGCACGCCCAGCACACCCACGAACACGAGCCAGGCGTTCGGCGGCGTCCCGACCAGGCCCAGCGTCAGCACGGCCGCGGCCACGACGACGAGGGTGGCCGTCACGACGACGGCCACCCCTCGACGCCGGAACCGGGCGAGCCGGCTCAACGCAGGATCCCCCGCGTGTCCACCACGCGTGCCTCCGCCAGGGGGCCGGCGAGCGCGCGGAACTGCGTGTGGTCCACCAGCAGCACGTGCACCTGACCGGCCGCGAGCGCCTCCTCGGTGTCCGCCAGCCGCACGTTCGGCAGGTCGGCGAGCTGTGCCGGGAGCTCGTCCACGTTCGGCTCCACGGCCAGCACGGTCGCGTGCGGGAACGTCCGCGCTATCTCGGTGGTGATCGTCATGGCGGGCGACTCCCGGAGGTCGTCGATGTTCGGCTTGAACGCCAGCCCGTAGGCGGCGATCACCGGGTTCGGCGCGCCGAGGTCCGCGACCGCGTCGACGACCTTGTGCAGCACCCAGCGCGGCTTGCCGTCGTTGACCTCGCGCGCCGTCCGGATCAGCCGCGCCTCCTCGGGGGCGGCGTCCACGATGAACCACGGGTCGACCGCGATGCAGTGCCCGCCCACGCCCGGACCGGGCTGCAGGATGTTCACGCGCGGGTGGTGGTTCGCGAGCCGGATGAGCTCCCAGACGTCGACACCCAGCTTGTCCGCGACGAGCGACAGCTCGTTGGCGAACGCGATGTTCACGTCGCGGAACGAGTTCTCGACGAGCTTGGCCGTCTCGGCGGTCACGGCGTCGGTCAGCAGGATCTCGCCCTGGCAGAACACCTGGTACAGCTCGCGGGCCCGCTGCGCGGCCTCGGGGGTGAGGCCGCCCACGATGCGGTCGTTGGTGACCAGCTCGACCATGATGCGTCCGGGCAGCACCCGCTCGGGGCAGTGCGCGAACCAGACGACGGGCCGGTCGCCCGAGCCGTCCAGGCTGAGGTCTGGCCGCTGGTCCAGCACCCATTCGGCCATGCGCCGGGTGGTCCCGGGCGGCGACGTGGACTCCAGGACGATCAGCTCGCCGCCGCGCAGCACGGGGGCGATCGCCTCGGCGGCGGCCTTGATGTAGGACAGGTCCGGCTTGTGGTCGTCCACGAACGGCGTCGGGACGGCCACGATGTAGGCGTCGGCCGGCTCGGGCGCCGGGACCGCGCGCAGGCGACCCGAGGCCACCGCGTCTGATACGTATCCGGCCAGGTCGGGCTCAACGAAGGGCACTTGGCCACGGTTCACCGCGCCCACGGTCGCGGAACTCACGTCGACGCCCGTCACCGGCACGCCGTTGGCGGCCAGGATCGCGGCCGTAGGCAGGCCGATGTACCCGAGGCCGACCACCGCGACGGTGCTGATACCCATGAGCTCCCTCTTTCGTACGTTCAGAACATGACGTGCGTCGCCGCACGCCCGAAGTGCTGGACCTGGCCGCTGGCGAGCAGCTCGGCGTCGCTGACCGTCCAGGAGTGCCCGCCCGGGGCCGATCGCACCTGGACGAAGTTGAACCGGTCGGCGGAGTAGACGATCCCGCCCGCCTCGACGAGGTCGGCGAGGAACGCGGTGTCCTCGCCCCGTTCGAGCGCGCGGAAACCCACCCTCGTGGCGGCCGCGCGACTGGCGACGATCGTCGGCCCCATCACGCGGTCCGTGTACCGGTGCTCCCGGTCCGCGAAGCGCAGGATCGTGGCGTCCGCGCCCTCCAGGTACATGTAGTGCGCCTGCTTGCCCACCACGTCGGCCCCGGAGTACGCCAGGGCGTACAGCTGGTCGGACAGGTACTGGGGGCCGTACAGGTCGTCATCGTCGATCTTGGCCACGACGTCGCCGTCGGCCGCGTCCAGCAGCAGGTTCAGGCACGCGCCGAGCGGCAGATCCGCCGGAGCGGACAGCAGCTCCAGCGAGCCGACGCCCGCCTCCTTCGCGCGGGCGCGCAGGTCGGCGTCGTCCGCCTCGAAGCCGTGCGTCAGGAGCGCGACCTGCAGGTCCACAGCCTCCTGGGCACCCAGCACGGCCAGCACGTGGTCGAGCTGGTGCGGGCGGTTCGTCGAGACCAGGGCGGTCACGCCCGGCCGCGCGGCGACGGGAGAGGCGACCAGCCCGGCGTCGTGCAGCACCTTCTGCGAGCGCGCCGCGTAGGTGTGCTCGCGCCAGATGCGGCGCTGGCCCTTGTGGACGGCGCGGTCGCGCAGCTCCGGTGAGCGCACGAGCGCGCGGATCGCGTGCGCGCCGGCCTCGCGGGTCTCGGCGACGAAGACCTCGTCCGGCGGGAAGAACTCCCCCACGGCCGCGCTCGGCGTCGAGACGACGGGCGTGCCGCTGGCCGTGATCTCGAAGATCCGCCGCGCGCACATGGACGGCGAGCCGACCACCGAGTTCACGTTCAGGAAGACCTTGTACTCGCGGTAGGCGGTCAGCATGCGGTCGTAGTCGAGCGAGCCGACGACGCGGCCGTCCAGCGGCGCAGGGAACTGGTACTTCTCGTCCCTGCCGCGGAACCGGCTGAAGATCTCCAGCCCGTGCTCCATCGTCGGCGACACGTCGAGGGCGGCGCCGAGCAGCAGGTCCATCTGCTCGCGCCGCTCCGGGTACTTGTGCGCGAAGTACATGCCGGCGAACGCGACGTCCCGCTCCGGGCCGCGGCCGTGCAGGCGCACGGGGTTGTGGACGGCAGGCTGCGCGGCGAACTCCAGCACGCCCACCCGCTCGTGCCCGAGCGCCTCGACGTAGGCGGGCAGCCGGTCGACGTCGGTGGTGTAGACACGGTCGAACAGCCGGGCGGCGTCAAGGAAGTCCTCGAAGTGGACCGGGTCCTCCTTGTTCCAGAACACCGTGGGCACGCCCGCCGCACGACATGCCTCGACAAGCTCGACGAACGCGGGCCGCGGAGCCGACGTCCCCGTGAGGTGGTACTGCCACGCGCCGCCGTTGCCGTTCCAGGCGGACTCCACGAACAGCAGGTCCAGGCCGGCGGACAGCTCGTCCCGCCAGGTCGCGGGGGTCACGGCGACCTGGTCCCACTCGAGCGCGAACGCAAGCCGCGAGAAGTCGTCCAGGATCACGCCGACGCGCAGGTCACGCGCTCCGCCGACGACGGCGGGTCCAGCCACGCCGCCGTCCACCACGAGACCGGACACCGGACGCGCGGGCCACGGGTCGAACGTGAGGCCGTTCCTGGTCTGCCGGGCCCCGCCCACCTGCGCGGCCATCGGCACGCGCTGCCTGACCAGGTGCGTCCGCAGCTGCTCCACCCCGCCATGCCGCAGGTGCCACAGCGCGCGGCGGAGCCTACGCACCCCGCCCGACGCGCGATCCTTCACGGCAAGAATGTCCTTGTCTGCCCGAAAGCAATGAGTGAGATGGGCACCCACCAGGCGCGAAAAGGAAGGTGCCGGAGTTCAGGATGCGCCATTGGTGACCTGATGCTACAAGCGGCCCATACCCACCCATTGCTGATAGCGGGTGAAAGGCGTCGATGTTCACCCGGGCGATATTTCCGGACCGGAAGTTCCGTGCCGAACGGCGACCAGCAGGCCTACTCCACGACGTCCGGCAGCATGTCGATCCCGCCCGGCGACTCAGCCAGGTAGTCCGGCAGGTCGTCCTTCGCCACGGCCTGCATGAGCGGGTCGAGCGCTTCGCGGTCGAGCAGCACGATCGACTGCCCGTCGGCGCTGCGCCCGGTCCCCGCGTAGGGCGCGGTCATGAAGGTGATGTCGCCGGTGGAGAGGTCCTTGGCGCTGACGGCCAGCTCCAGCATCCGGTCGATCGTCAGGTCCTCGTCGACGGCGACCGCCTTGACGGCGGCCTCCAGGAACCGGGACATCTTCAGCAGGTCGCTCTTGTCCTGGGTGGCCTTGGTCGCGATCGCCCGCATCCAGGCCTGCTGCCGCTGCACGCGACCGAAGTCGCCGTTCGCCAGCGCGTACCGCTCGCGCGTGAACTCCAGCGCCTCCTTGCCCGACATCTCCTGCTCGACGGACCCGCCGGCGCCGTCGGGCACCTTGATCTCGACGCCGCCGAGGGTGTCGGTGAGCGTCGTGAACGACTCGAAGTCGCTCACCGCGAAGTGGTCGATCCGCACGCCGGTGAGCTGCTCGACCGTCTGGATCATCAGTGCCGGGCCGCCGTAGGAGAACGCGGCGTTGATCTTGCCCTCGCCGACGCCGGGGATGTCGACCCAGGAGTCGCGCGGGATCGAGATGGCGGCGGCCGACTTCCGGTCGGCGGACAGGTGGAGCAGCAGGATCGCGTCCGTGCGCTGCGCCCCGACCTCCCAGTCGGACGGGTTCCCCGCCGAGATCCGGCTGTCGGAACCGAGGGCCAGGATGTTCACGGGCGCCGTGGTGCCCTCCAGCGGCGCCGGCTCGGGCCGGGACGCGTCGTCGATACCGGCGAACGGGTCGTCGATGCGCTCGATCTTCTCGTCGAGCGCGATCCGGTAGCCGTAGTAGGCCATGGCCCCGCTCCCGCCGACCAGCACCAGCGCGCCGATGACGATCGCCGCCACGAACCCCTTGCTCCGCCGACGACGGCGGGTGGGTTGCGACTCGGGTTCGGCGGGATTCGGCGCGGTGAGCAGGTCACCGACTCCTTCAGGTCCATGCATAGGCAATTGAGTACCGCTCGGGCGGCATCCGACGCATCACCCTCTGCAGGAGATCACCCGTGATTCACCCCTTCCCCGACGTGCACGTCAGCCGTTCATCCGGCATCTCATCCGGCATCAAATTTCAACCGGGTGAATCTTTCCGGGGAGATTTCCTGATGAGAGATGGACACCGGTGGAAGTCCGGAAGAACTCGCTCGTCGCGAGCGTCTTCAACGGCCCGGCCCGCCCGGGGCGTGGGAGGATCCGCCTCATGCGCGGAATCATTCTCGCCGGCGGTTCGGGCACTCGCCTGCACCCGATCACCCAGGGCATCAGCAAGCAGCTCGTCCCGGTCTACGACAAGCCGATGATCTACTACCCGCTCTCCACGCTGATCCTGGCCGGGATCAGCGACATCCTGGTCATCACGACCCCGCACGACGCCGACCAGTTCCAGCGTCTCCTCGGCGACGGCTCCCAGTTCGGCATCTCGATCACCTACACGACGCAGCCGTCGCCCGACGGGCTCGCCCAGGCGTTCGTGCTCGGCGAGGAGTTCCTCGGCAACGAGTCCGCGGCCCTCGTGCTGGGCGACAACATCTTCTACGGCCCCGGCCTGGGCCATCAGCTCATGCGGTTCGCCGACCTCGACGGCGGCGCCGTCTTCGCCTACCGCGTCGCCGACCCCACCGCCTACGGCGTGGTCGAGTTCGACGACGACGGCAAGGCGCTCTCGCTGGAGGAGAAGCCCGCTCGGCCGAGGTCCAGCTACGCGGTGCCCGGCCTGTACTTCTACGACAACGACGTCGTCGAGATCGCCAAGGGGCTCAAGCCCTCGGCGCGTGGCGAGTACGAGATCACCGACGTCAACGCCGAGTACCTGCGCCAGGGCCGGCTCCAGGTCGAAGTGCTTCCCCGCGGCACGGCCTGGCTCGACACCGGCACCTTCGACTCGCTGCTGGAGGCCTCGGACTACGTCCGCACCATCGAGCGGCGGCAGGGCCTGAAGATCGGTGCCCCCGAGGAGGTCGCCTGGCGGCGCGGCTTCCTGTCCGACGACGACCTGCGCACCCGGGCGGAGAAGCTCACGAAGTCGGGCTACGGCACCTATCTCCTGGGCCTGCTGGAGCAGCAATGACCCGGTAGGCGCGAAGCCCGGCTCACCAACCGTCCGGATGGCTGCCGGGCTCACTTCCTGGCGCTCCTGCCCCAAGCGAGAGCGACACTAAGCCCCCAGCACCACCGGCGCCGCCGCCTTCCAGCGGTCGGCCCAGTCGCCGATCGGCTCCACGCCCGCCGCTCGTAGCCGGTCGTGGCCGAGCACCGAGTACGTCGGCCGGGGCGCCGGCGCCTGGTAGGCGGCGCTCGTCGTCGGGTCCACCGGTGTCGTCAGCCCGGCGGCCGCGACCACCTCACGGGCGAACCCGTGCCACGTCACCTGGCCCGACGACGTGCCGTGGTACAGCCCGCCGGGCGCGCCCGCGGCCAGGAGGCGCACGACGAGGTCGGCCAGGTCGGCGGTCCAGGTGGGCTGCCCGGTCTGGTCGTCCACGACGGTGAGCCGCTCCCGCTCCCCCGCCACGCGCGCGATGGTCTTCGGGAAGCACCTGCCGCCCGCGCCGTAGAGCCAGGCGGTGCGCACCACGAGGGCGTCCGGTGCGAGCGCGCGCACCGCCCACTCGCCGGCGGCCTTCGTGCGCCCGTAGGCCGAACGCGGGTCCACCGGCGCGTCCTCGGCGTACGGCTGGGTCGCGACGCCGTCGAACACGTAGTCCGTGGACACGTGGACCAGACGCGCGCCCGACGCCGCGGCGGCGCGCGCGAGGTGCGCGGGCCCCGTCGCGTTGGCGGCGAAAGCCTCGGGCTCGTGCGCCTCGGCGTCGTCGACGGCGGTCCAGCCCGCGCAGTTGACGACGACGTCGTGGCCGGCCACGGCGTCGAGCACCGCCGAGGCGGAGGTGATGTCGACGTCGGACCGGCGCAGCGCGGTCACGCGGTGTCCCGCGGCCTCCGCCGCGGCCACCATGTCCTGGCCGAGCATGCCTGCCGCACCGAAGACCACCCAGCCCTGCTTCGTGCTCTGTCCGCTGGTCACCCTAGGATCCTAACCAGGGTCGCAGGGCCACCGACGAACCACGCGAGGAGCCTCATGGAGTACCGCGAGCTGGCAGTGCCCGGCGCGTTCGAGATCACCCCGAAGCAGCACGGGGACCCCCGCGGGCTCTTCCTGGAGGCCTTCAAGGCGGGCCCGTTCGCCGACGCCGTCGGGCACTCGTTCGACCTCCAGCAGGCCAACTGCTCGGTCTCCGCCGCCGGGGTGCTCCGCGGCGTCCACTTCGCCGACGTGCCGCCCAGCCAGGCCAAGTACGTCATGTGCGTGAGCGGCGCGGTGCTCGACGTCGTCGTGGACATCCGGGTGGGTTCGCCCACCTTCGGCACCTGGGACGCCGTGCTCCTGGACGACGTCGACCGCCGTGCGATCTACCTGTCCGAGGGCCTGGGCCACGCGTTCATGTCCCTGGAGGACGGCTCGACGGTCCTGTACCTGTGCTCGAGCGGCTACGCGCCCGGCCGCGAGCACGGCATCCACCCCCTCGACCCCGCGCTCGGCATCGAGTGGCCCACGAGTGCCCGTGACGGCAGCCCCCTGACCCCGCTCCTCTCGGAGAAGGACCAGGCGGCGCCGACCCTGGCCGAGGCGAAGGAACAGGGGCTGCTACCGACGGCGGAGGCGGTGCGCGACTACGTGGCGACCCTCGCCTGAGCGACCGTCGGTCACCGACCGCTTCGGACCACCTGGGCCCATGAAGTGGGGGCCTCCTGGAGGGTCTCCTGATCGGCCAGAGCGTCGGGCGCGACAGCCGCCTCGTACAGGCCGGCGTCGATCTTGGTCAGGCCGAGCCCCTCGGCCAGGACCGCGACGTGCCCCGTGTAGGACACCCACAGTCCCGGCCCCTGCTGCGTCCTGACGATGTCGACGGCGCGCACCGGCAGGCCCTGCACCGTTCCGCGCATCACCATCTCGAACAGGTCGTCGAGCTCGCCCATCGCCACGACCCGGCGATACCGCCCCAGGCGCGTGACCTCGAACCCGTCGGCGGGTTCGCTCGTGCACAGCGCGACCCCAGCGCCCGGCAGCACGTCGGCCGCATAGTTCTTGCCCTCGAAGACGGCGATCGGCCCGACCAGCGGCGACGGCTTCGGGGACACCTGCGGGGCCGGCAGCGGCTCGCTGCCGGGCGCGGCCTCCCACCCCGTCGCGACGTCGACGTACGTCGCGACGTGCGTCCGGCTGCCGTCCGGATCGTGCCGGTGCAGCTCCGCACCGGCGGGGATCCGCGAGTGCCGCAGCCAGTACACCGGCACCGCGTGCCCGGGCCACGGGGCGAAGCCCGTACCGGTGAACGGCGGGTGCTCGACGAACGGCCCACCCGT
This sequence comes from Promicromonospora sp. NPDC057488, assembly GCF_042802395.1. Lineage (NCBI taxonomy): Bacteria > Bacillati > Actinomycetota > Actinomycetes > Micrococcales > Promicromonosporaceae > Promicromonospora > Promicromonospora sp. NPDC057488. Next base: position 11,951 of record NZ_JBHVEG010000056.1, on the reverse strand, counting down.
GCGCTCCGCCCCCGGCTTGTCGTTGCCGCCGACGGCGTTCTCCGCACGCAGCTGGGGCGTCATCTCGAACCACAGCGTGTGCACCGGCTCGTCCGGCGAGTGCGGCGTGCCCGGGTACCCGAGCCCGTGCGCCTGGTACAGCTCAGCGGGGGTGCCCGCCTCGACGGCGTCGGCCGCGCGCAGCACGTACCCGCCCACCCGGTCGAACCCGTCGGTCAGGTAGGCGCGCGCCTGCTGCGGGGTGACAGCCTTCTGCATGAATGTGCCGGTCACTGCTGCTCCGAGCTCCCGCTGACGCGGGTCGTGATCGAGGTGGTCAGGCCCACCAGAGCGGGCCGACGGCGGTCGGGTCAGGCGAGCGGATCGATCTCGATCCGACCCCACGGGCCCCACTGGGCCTCGGGGCGCCACAGCAGCTTCTCCCGGGGCAGCGTCGGCCGCCGCCAGGGCTCGCCGTTGTCCTCCTCGCCCATCCAACGTGTGGTCATCGGGCGCACATTGGACTCGATCGGCCCGTCGATCTCTGCCCACTCCCACACGTCCGTGAGGCGATCGATATCCACCTCACCAATGCATTCGTATCCCTTGCCGCGGTCGCCGACGATCACCAGATCAGGGTGCAGAGGAGTCGATCCTTCGGGGGCGCCCTTGGGCCAAGCGGCTTCCACACCGGCCGTTCGCGCATCCACGTCCAGGCTCCTCACCTTGACATCCACGCCGTCCAGACTCGCCCAGGTCTGCACCGCGAAAAGGCGCGATATGGTGCCGCTCGACCGTGAAACCCGAGCCCCGGTCACGCCCACGACATCTTCATACGTCCATGCCGTCGGCGGCTTTCCATGCACCTTTTCGTAAAGCACGACGTAGTCAAGATCGATTCGGACGTGATACGTCACGCTGTCGACCACTGCGTAGGAACCCGCTCGGATCACAACAACACCCACTTTAGCTTCTTGTTGGTTTCTACGAGGTGGGCCACTGCTTTCCTGGTCCCGTCAGGTGTGATCCTCCACAGCTCAGCCCCCTCGTTCAGTTCGGGCCGTTCCAGCATCTGGAGCTCGGGTAGGAAATTGTCTCCGTAGCCCGTGAATCCCATGCCTCCGTGACCCGCATAACCGCTGCCATGATAGGGGTTCTCGGTATTCGACGGTGTCGCGCTACTAACAGCATCGACCATTCGTTTGAGCGTTCCCTTGTCGGCGACCTGACCCGTGTAGTCCGCATGCACGTACTTCTTGAGCTCCGCCTCCCATGCGGCCCGGTCCCCCTTGAGCGCCTGCAGATCGTCGTAATGATTCAGCATGCTCCTGGCGACATAGTCCGACTGCGTGATCGATGCCGTACCGCCGGGCCCGTGCGTCACCCCGCCGTCGGGAACCATGTCCCCGGCCTGGAACTCCAGCGCGAACATCGCGCCACCATCGGCGTCGAACGGTGTGCCCGAGTACCCCAGGCCGAGGTAGTTGTAGATGTCCTTGGTCGCCATCTGGAACGTGTCGACCGCGCGGGCCACGAACCCGCCGACGCTGGTCGGCTTGTACGACGAGGCCTCCGTGTCGCGGAGCAGGTCGAGGTTCTCCTCCCGCAGCTGCCGCAACTTCGCCACCTGAGCGGGATCGGAACTGTCGACGGTCTTGGCCAGGTCGTCAAAGACGCGGACCGCCACATCGGGGTTGACGATCTTCTGCAGCACGGTGTCCGGGGTGACCGGCGCCAGCTCGTCCCGCACCTTCAACAGCGTCTCCAGCTCGCCCCGGTCCAGGTCGACCAGGTCCTTGTTCACCATCTCGGTGAACGAGCTCCGCGTCAGCGGCGGGTCCTGGCCGGCCAGAACCTCGTCGAGCTGCAGGGCGAACCGCCCGGGAAGCTGGTCCGCCATGCGATGGCCGACGTTCGTCTTCGGAACCTGGCTGCTGCCCGGCACGGTGGGGTCGTCGTCCGGACCGGTGAGATCGCTCGGTCCGTCACCCGGACCACCGCCGTCACCTGCCCCGCCCCCAGTGCTGCCGTAGCCGCCGTCGCCAGACCCGCCGGACCCGCCATGCCCGGGCCCGCCCCCGCCGTGCTGCGGCCCCACGTCGGGCTGCCCGCCGTGTTCCAGCACCGTGTCGGCCTGCGCGCCGACGCCGGCCAGCACCCGCTCGTCGACGCGCTGGGCCGCGCTCAAGGCCGCGTCGGCCAGCACCGGCTCACGGAACACGGCGCCACCCGGACCCGGCCCGGGGTTGTCGGCCTTGACCCCCGGGTTCTCGAGAACAGGCTCCGCCGCCCGGGCCGGAGCCGGGTTGTGCTCGCCGCCGCCGGGTCGCGTCGCACCCGCGATACCCGCACCGTCGGGGGCGTCAACGGCACCGACCGGGGAGAGATCCACCTCCGGCAGGTCGACGTCCACCCCGCGCCCGAGGCCGGCCATGACCTCACGCAGGCTCGCCGTCGCCTTGGCGCCGGATGCGACCCACTCGAGCGGGTCCAGCACCCGGTTGACGACGTTCACGGCCTGCGCGACCTTCAGCGCCCCGCCGAGCTTGCCCGCCGTCCCGACCTTGGTCGCCACACCCGCGCCTCCCGAGGCCACCAGCAATCCGATGTTGCCCAGCGTCGTGCCTACCGCACGCGCCGGGTCCTCCTCCCACATGTCCCATGCGATGAGGCCCTTCCCCACCTCCGTCCACGTGGAACCGAAGACCGCCCAGGACTGCTCACCGGTCTCGGCGTCATGACCGACCAGGAGACCCAGCCCGTTCACCGCCTGCTCACGGGTCTCGGCCGAGTAGTCGCCCGTCTCCAGGTCCCAGCCGGTGAAGGCGACCAGTCCCTCCACGCTGGCGAACAGCACGTCATCGACGAACCCGTCCCAGACGGCCCGCTTGACCTGTATCGCCGCGGACTTCGGGCAGTGGTCCTGCCGGGCCACCGACTCGCCCCACGGCATCGGGGTGTCCAGGGGGATGTACGACGTCCCGTACGCCTGGGGGTCGTTCTCGGCCCCGGTCGAGACGTGCAGCGGGGCGATGCAGTCGATCGCGCGGATCTGGTTGACACAGCGCCGCTCCGCGTCCTGCAGGGCGACCATGGACGCGTTCGCGGCGCCCAGCAGCCGGTTGTTCTCGTGGATGAGGTCCTGGTCGAACTCCCACTCCAGGTTCCCGGCGATCTTCGTGCGGAACACCGTCGCGTCCGCCCGCACCCGGTCGAACCCGGCCTTCACCTCGCGCAGGTCGGTCGCGAACGAGGCCAGCGCGGCGGCGAGCCGCTCCAGGCCATCCGCGTAGTCGGCAGCCGTGCGCTCGACCGGGTCCATCGCGGCCAGCAGCTGCGCCGACTCCGGCGCCTCGTAGTGCGCCCCCAGGCCCCGCCACGTCCGGGGAAGCTCGGCCCCGGCGTCCCGGATCCTGCCCGCATCCGCCCGGAGGTCGGCCGCCGCCTGCTCCACCGCCTCCGGATCGAGCGCCACCGCGTCCGGACCTCCCGGAATGGCGTCCGGATCGATCGCGGCCGTCACGTGTGCCTCGGCCCCGACGGCGTGCGGGACCCCGTCCCGAGCTTCATGGCCACTCCCCCTCGCCGGAGCGGGCCCCCTGCGAGCCAACCCCTTCACCTGCGACCCAACCAGACATTTGCGTCCGCGTCCACGAAGACTCACGCAGCGAGCAGACCCACGATTCGTCCAGAACCGCGGGACAAACCATGGCAAGATTCCGACGATGGTTCTGCCCCCGGCACTCGACTTCCACTCCGAGCTCGCGTTGCACGACGAGTCCCGCGCCTCGGTCGTCGGGCTCTCCGCGGCGCGCTCCGACCTGATCCGCCGCGCGGTGGAGAGCGACCGGCGCTACCTGCTGGTCACGGACGAGCGGTCGGTCCTCACCCCGGCCATGCACGACGCCCTGCTCGGCAGCGGCGGGGTCTGGGTGGTCCGCGAGGGCGACGGCCACGGCCCCAAGCGGGACGCCGTCACCGGCCGGCGCGTGGCCGACCTGACCGACGCCCTGACCGGAGCCGGCCGGACGGACGTCGGCAACACCTCCACGACCTTCCTGCGCCAGGTGCCCGACGGCGACACCCTGCCGGCCTGGGCGATCGACGACGTCCGCCGGCTCGTGGACGCGCCGTCGACCCAGCAGGTCAGCATCTCGCTGGCGGTCCGCCACGCCGCCCGCCGTACCACCGTCATCGGCCGCAGCGTCGAGCTGCTGCTCGACACGCTGACCGGGCGGGCGCCGTCGTCCTGGGGCGTCGTCGAGCCGGCGCTCGTACCGTGGGACCGCGACGAGCTGACCCGCTTCGCCCGCGAGCGGGCGCCGGAGGACAGCCGCTTCGTCGTCGTGGCCGACGGCGCGGTCGGGACCGTCACCGTGCGCCGCACCGCCGACGGTCTCGAGGAGACCACCCAGCTCACGCTCGACGCCGGCACCCCCGGTTCCGACGCCGCACGCACCGTGCTCGACGGCGTCCCGGCGGCGTTCACCAGGGTGGCACAGGACGTCATGCCGCTGTTCGGGCTCGCGCTGACCCGCGTCGGACGAGCCGACCTCAACCGGCCGCCGATCGTCGAAGCGCCCGCGGTGCCGCTGACGATGCTCGTCGGGCCGCCCGGCGTCCGCTCGCTGAGCCTCGACCTGGCCGACGCCGCGCACCGGATCGACGGCGTGCAGGTCGGTCGTCGCCGGCTCCCCGGTCTCCTGCTGCCGCTCGACACCGGCGAGCACCCCGGCTGGGACCGGCTCACGGAGGTCGTCCGGTGGATCGGGCCCGATCGGGTCCGGGAAGCGCTGGGCGATCGGGACTGATCGTCGGACGTCCGCACCCACCCCACAGACCGGAGGCCACCGTGTCCCGCGAGATCACGATCCTCGCCCCACGCACCGTCACCGACCTCGAGCTGGTCGAGTCGGCGTACGGCGTCGACCCCGAGCTCGGCCTGCGCCGGGTGAACCCGGGCGCGATGATCCAGTTCCTGCGCGACGACAAGGACGTCGTCCTCACCGTGCTGCAGCCCTCGTACCTGCGGGCGCCCGACGAGATCGACCGGATGCTGCCCGGCGCCGACGTCGCCGCCGCGGTCCGGGAGGCCGCCCGGCGGGCCACGGCGGACCCGGCCGCCGCCCAGCCCGTGTGGATCGAGGCGCTGGCGCCGTGGGACGAGCACGGTGAGACCGGTGCGCGGATCTGCCGCGCCGTCGCCGCGGCCGTCGGCGGCACCTGCGTGGTCCAGGACGGCCGATGAGCCGGCCACGGCGGTGTTCCGCGCCCGGTTACTGACCCGACGCCGCGTACTTCGCCTCCGTGGCGGCCTTCGCTCCGCGCCACCAGGCTTCGTGCTCCCGGTACCACTCGACGGTCGCCGCCAGCCCCTCCCGGAAGTTGGTGTACCGCGGCGCCCACCCCAGCTCGGTGCGCAGCCGGCTCGCGTCGATCGCGTACCGCAGGTCGTGTCCCGGCCGGTCGGTCACGTGGTCGTAGTCGTCGGCGTCGCGCCCGAAGATCTCCAGCAGGGTGCGCACCACGTCGAGGTTGCTGGTCTCGCCGTCGGCCCCGATCAGGTACGTCTCGCCGACGACACCCTTCTCGATGATGGCCCAGACCGCACTGTTGTGGTCCTCGACGTGGATCCAGTCGCGCACGTTGAGGCCGGCGCCGTACAGGCGGGGGCGCACGCCGTCGATCAGGTTGGTGACCTGCCGCGGGATGAACTTCTCGATGTGCTGGTACGGGCCGTAGTTGTTGGAGCAGTTCGAGATGGTCGCCTGCACGCCGAAGGACCGGACCCAGGCCCGGACCAGCAGGTCCGAGCCCGCCTTGGTCGAGGAGTACGGCGACGACGGGTTGTACGGGGTGTCCGGCGTGAACCGCTCCGGGGTGTCCAGCGGAAGGTCGCCGTACACCTCGTCGGTCGAGATGTGGTGGAACCGCACCCCGTGCCTGCGCACCGCCTCCAGCAGCGTGAACGTGCCCACCAGGTTGGTCTGCACGAACGGCGACGGGTCGTTCAGCGAGTTGTCGTTGTGCGACTCGGCGGCGAAGTGGACCACCAGGTCCGACTCCCCCACGAGGCGGTCCACGAGCGGCGCGTCGGTGATCGAGCCCTCGACCAGCTCCACCTGGTCCGCGACCGGGTCGAGCGACGTGCGGTCACCCGCGTAGGTGAGGGCGTCGAGCACGGTGACCCGTGCGTCGGGGCGCTCGCGCACCGTCTGGTGCACGAAGTTGGCGCCGATGAAGCCGGCGCCGCCGGTGACCAGCACGCGCATCGCTCAGTCCCGTCCGTAGATGTCGCGGGTGTAGACCTTGTCGGCCACGTCGTCGAGGGCCTCGGTGCGCCGGTTGGCGACGATGACGTCGGCGCGTGCCTTGAACGCGTCCAGGTCGGCGACGACCTCCGAGTTGTAGAACTCGTCGTCCTCGAGGCTGGGCTCGTACACGATGACCTCGATGCCCTTGGCCTTGATCCGCTTCATGATGCCCTGGATCGAGGAGGCCCGGAAGTTGTCCGACCCGGACTTCATGACCAGCCGGTACACGCCCACGGTCTTGGGCTCGCGGCGCAGGATGTCCGCGGCGACGAAGTCCTTGCGCGTGGTGTTGGCCTCGACGACCGCGTGGATCAGGTTCTGCGGCACGTCGGCGTAGTTGGCCAGGAGCTGCTTGGTGTCCTTCGGCAGGCAGTACCCGCCGTACCCGAAGGACGGGTTGTTGTAGTGGGTACCGATGCGCGGGTCGAGGCCCACGCCCTCGATGATCTGCGCCGTGTCCAGGCCGTGGGTCGCCGCATACGTGTCGAGCTCGTTGAAGTAGGCCACCCGCAGCGCGAGGTAGGTGTTGGCGAACAGCTTGATCGCCTCCGCCTCGGTCGGGTCCGTCAGCAGGACGGGGACGTCCTTCGTCAGGGCGCCCTCCAGGAGCAGGTCCGCGAACTGCTTGCCCCGCGGGCCGCGGTCGCCGACCACGATGCGTGAGGGGTGCAGGTTGTCGTACAGCGCCCGGCCCTCGCGCAGGAACTCCGGCGAGAAGACGATCGCCGCACCGGGGTGCTCCTCGCGCATGCGCTGGGTGAACCCGACGGGGATCGTCGACTTGATGACGATCGTCGCCTCCGGCGCTGCGACCAGGACGTCCGCGATCACCGTCTCCACGGAGGAGGTGTCGAAGAAGTTGGACTCCTCGTCGTAGTTCGTCGGGGTCGCGATGACCACCACTCCGGCGCCCGCGTACGCGGCGTCCTTGTCGAGGGTCGCGGTCAGGTTCAGGTCGACCTCGGCCAGGTACTGCTCCAGCTCCGCGTCCACGATCGGCGACCTGCGGTCGTTGACCAGCGCGACCTTGGCCGGGTCCACGTCCAGCGTGGACACCTCGTGATGCTGCGCGAGCAGCACCGCGTTCGACAGCCCGACATACCCCGTACCGACAACAGCGATCTTCACGACGATGCTCCTGACAGGAAGACTTGGACGACGCGCCCATGGTAGGCGCGCGGCAGGCTCCCGCTCATCGGCCCCAGGGCCGATGTCCCGCGCTTCGCCCAGTGACGCACGCCACACCGGCGTGCGAGCGCCTGCGAGGTTAGGCTTGCCTCACCATGTCTGAGAACACCGCCGCATCCCCCGCAAGGCCCCGCAAGGGCGTCCGCACCACGGCGACCGTGACCGCGGTCCGGCAGCTCACGCCGCACATGATCCGGGTGACGATCGGCGGTGAGGCACTGGCCGCCACCGACCCCACGCCGTTCCCCGACCGCTACGTGAAGCTGGTCATGGCGGAGCCCACCGAGCCCGAGGGCCGCCCCGTGCTGCGCACCTACACGATCCGCGCGGTGACCGAGGCCGGCTGGGACATCGACGTCGTCACGCACGGCGACGTGGGTCACGGCGGCCCGTGGGCGCAGCGGGTCCGGGCGGGCGACGAGGTCTCGTTCGTGGGCCCGGGCGGCGACTACGCGCCGTCCCCGGACGCCCCGTGGCACCTCCTGGCGGGCGACGAGTCCGCCCTCCCGGCCATCGCGGCCGCGTGCGAGGCCATGCCCGAGGGTGCCGTGGCGCACGTCTTCGTCGAGGTCTCGGACCCGTCGGAGGAGCAGCCGATCACGAGCGCCGCGAACCTCCACCTCACCTGGATCCACCGGTCCGCGGGGGCGAACCTGGTCGACGTCGTGCAGGCCGCCGAGCTGCCGGACGGTGCGCCGCACACGTTCCTGCACGGCGAGGCCGGCTGCGTGCGCGACCTGCGCCGCTGGGCCCGCGCGGCGCTGGGCGTGCCGCGCGAGCTGCTCTCGGCCTCGGGCTACTGGCGCCGCGGCCGGGACGACGAGCACTGGCGCGCGGAGAAGCCCGAGTGGCGCGCCGCCGTGGAGCAGGACGACCTGGTGCTCAGCACGCACTGAGCCCGCCGCACCAGGGCGTGCCGGCGCTCACCACGTCCTACAGCGCGTCGAGCACCGCGAACCAGCGGTCCGCCGTCGCGCCGTCGTACGGTGCCTCCCCGGCGCTCACCGCGGCGAGCAGGGCGTCGGCGTCCGCCCGTACCTGGGCCACGACCTCCGGCGGGTACCCGTACCGGACCGCGTGCTCGGCGAACTCGTCCTCGTCGTCGATGAAGAAGTCGCCACGCTCCCGCGCCCGCTCGCTGCCGGGCCGCAGCGCCAGCACGTCGAGGTCCATGTCGACGGCGGAGACCTCGAACGCCGGACGGCGGTGGTCCCCGCCGTCGGGCACCGCGCGCCACTCGGGCACCGTGGCGAGGTCGATGTAGAGCAGCACGCCCCGCGGGTTGCCGCGGTAGAGGTCGGCGACCCACCCGCCGTCGCCGAAGAGGACGACCCCGGGGTGGCGCGTCCGGTACTCCCGCCCGGGCCGGCTGAACCGGGTCCCGGTCGGGTAGCCGAGCCACACGCCGTGCTCGTCCTCGCCGAGGTACGCGGCGTCGAACCGCCAGTGCGGGGTGCCGTCCCACTTGCGCATCCGGCAGCCCACGAGGGTCCCCGGCCCGGTCGGCCGCGACGTCGGCTGAGACGCTGAAAAGCCCTGGTCAGCAGGTTGTTGCGCAGACATGTCCGGGAGCCTACCCAGTCGTCGTCGGGCCGTAACCGAAGGGCACTACGCTCTGGCCACCGTCGGCGCCCGCACGTGCCGGGACGACGGTTCCACCGCACAACCGTCGACCCCACGAGGAGTCTTCATGTCCCCTGCAAGCCGCCGTCTCGCCGCGTCCGGTGAGACTGCGCACCAGGTCCCGGCCGCCGACGAGATGATCACCGAGGCGCTGCTCGCCGCCACGGCCGAGACTCTGCACAACCCGCATCCGGACAGGCCGGACCCGTTACCGGACGCCCGGCCCCTGCCGGCCCCGGACCAGGAGTCCTGGGCCCTGGCCAAGGAGCCCAACCGGCTGCCGCGCGAGGTGTGGTCCGCCCCGGACCGCGCCGCGGACCGCCCGTTCCAGGAGCGCCCCGAGCCGCCGTCGGGCGATGCGGTGGTCACCGCCGCCCTGCGCCGCGGCCTGCCGGTCGACGAGTCCGTCACCACCTCGATCCGCGGGGCCCGCACCCTGGACACCAGCCAGTGGCGGTCGCTCTGCCACTCGCTCATGGCCTATCCCGAGACCCGGCGCGCCGGGGTCGCCGGCGCGGCCCTGATCGCCCAGCGCGTGGGGCTGCGCGAGCTCGCGTGGGACCTGCTGCGCCAGCTCGGGTCCGACGACGCCGCCCGCCTCGCCCCCGCGGAGTACCTGCGGGCCGGCATCGCCATGGCCGACCCCGACGTCGCCCGCACGGCGGCCACCTGGGTGCGCCACGGGTTCGTGTCCGACGCCGCGGTGCTGCTCGACCTCGCCCGGCTGCTGTTCATCGCCGACGAGTTCGCGCTGGCTGCCGAGGCCCTCGACGCCGCCCGCCACGCGACCGGGCTGACCGAGCAGGTCCAGGCGTCCGTGGACCACCTCGCGCCCTGGATCGAGAAGGCGCTGCGGCCCGCCGCCCCCGCGCGGGTCCCGACGGGGCACGTGTCGTTCGCCGTGCTCGACTACAAGGCGCCCGACGAGAACGTGTCCTCCAGCAACATCGGCGACACGGTGCAGACCATCGCGAGCCTGGGCCACCTGCTGCGCCACGAGGGCGTGCGCCTGCACGGCGACGACGCCGTCACCGAGCCCGTGCGGCGCCTCGCCGGCCGGGTGCGGCCCGAGCACGTGGTGCCCGGGCCGGGCGCCGACGTCGACCTGACCCTGGTGCAGCGCGACATGTCCCGGCTCGACGCCGTGCCGGAGAACACGTGGATGCTGGCGTTCGGCTGGTACATGCACAGCCAGTTCGACCTGCGGTTCGACTTCCCGTTCCACGAGAACCTGCAGCCGCTCTTCGTGTCGTTCCACATCAACAAGCACGCCATCCTGACGCCCACCGCGATCGACTACCTGCGGGCCCACGGGCCGATCGGCTGCCGCGACTGGACCACCGTGCACCTGCTGCTCAACGCGGGGGTCCCGGCGTTCTTCAGCGGCTGCCTCACCACGACCATCGACACGGTCTTCCCCGCGGGCCACACCCCCGCACCCGCCGGCGCCCCGGCCGTGTACGTGGACACGCCCGTGCCCGAGCACGACGCCGGCAGCGAGCTGGTCACGCACCTGCACCCGTCGGTGCGCAGCAACCCGTTCGCCCGGAACGTGCACGACGCCGTGGACCTGCTCGACTCCTACCGCAGCCGGTACTCGCGCGTGGTCACCTCGCGCCTGCACGCTTACCTGCCGTCCTGGTCGATCGGGGCGAACGTCGACTTCCGGCCCCGGAACGACGCCGACATCCGGTTCGCCGGCCTGCTCGACGCCGACGAGGCCGCCCGGCTGGCGATGCGGGAGAAGATCCGCGACCTCGTGGCGCCCGCCATGGGCCGCGTCCTCGCCGGCGCGTCCCGCGACGAGGTCTACGCGACCTGGGCCGCCACCGTGGCGCCCGAGGTGGAACGGGCACTGGTGGTGCACGCCGCGCCGGTCCCCGCGCCGTCGGGCACCTGCGACGTGGCCGGCATCGTGACCGGCGTGCGTGCCACGCGCACGGTGGTGGAGGCGACGGCGCCGCGGTCCGCGGCCGGCGAGCTCAACGTGGCCGTGGCCCTGGACGGCAACTTGCGCGCCCAGATGGAGGTGGTGGTCGCCGGGGTGGTGCGGCACACCGACCGGCCCGTGCGGGTCGTCGCGCTCACGCGCGACCACACCGCGGCGGACCACGCGCGGCTCGCCGCGCTGTTCCCCGAGGTCACGTTCGAGTGGTACGCCTGCGACGGCATCGACTACGGGGCCGTGCTCGGCATGCTCAAGCACATCACGGTCGCCACGATGGACCGGCTGCTGCTGCCCGAGCTGCTGCCGCACCTGGACCGCGTGCTCTACCACGACCTGGACGCGCTGACCGTGACGGACCTGGCGGAGCTGTACGACACCGACCTGGGCGGGGCGCCGCTGGCGGCCCGCCCGTCGATCTCGTACAACTACCGGCACGGCGTGGGCAACGTCATCCGGGCCACGCGGCTGCTCAAGCACGACCCGGCCGCCGCGCGGGACCTGGTGCGCGCCATGATGCAGCGGCACCGGCACGGCTACCAGGGCTTCAACGCCGGGATCCTGCTGCTCGACCTGGCGGTGCTGCGGGCCGACGGCTTCACGGCCGAGTTCGTGCCCTACGCCGAGCGGTACGGCCTCAACGACCAGGACGTGCTCAACGCGTACGCCGGGTCGCGGTACCGCGTCCTGGACCCGCGGTGGAACGCGTGGCCCACGCAGGAGGTCGTGTCGGAGCCGGCCCTGATCCACTGGGCGGGCCCGGTCAAGCCGTGGCACGAGGACCGGTACGTCCTGCTCAAGGAGCACTGGACCGCCGCGGAGTCCTGGCTGGCGGCCCGCCGAGGCTGAGGCAGCCGCCGTTCGCTGGTCGAGCTTGTCGAGACCTGGGTCTCGACAAGCTC
>NZ_JBHVEG010000055.1:0-35953 GCF_042802395.1 Promicromonospora sp. NPDC057488 | reverse complement strand
GTATAAGAGACAGCGGCTGGGGGGTGCGGGGCCTCCGCCTGCTCCCGGGTGCCCTCGGGCACCGGGTCAGTTGTCATGCGTTGTCGAGAGCCCCCGGGATCAGAGCGCGGCGTCGCCGTGCTCGCCGGTACGCACGCGGGCCACGTCCTCGACCGGGACGACCCACACCTTGCCGTCGCCGATCTTGCCGGTCTGGGCCGCGCCGACGATCGCCTCGGTCACCGCGGCGACGTCCTCGTCCGAGACGAGCACCTCGACACGGACCTTCGGCACCAGGTCCACGGTGTACTCAGCACCACGGTAGACCTCGGTGTGGCCCTTCTGTCGGCCGTAGCCGCTGGCCTCGCTCACGGTCATACCGCGCACCCCGGCACTCTCCAACGCCGTCTTCACGTCGTCGAGGCGGTGGGGCTGGATGACACCCGTGACAAGCTTCATGCGCTGCCTCCTAAGCAGTCGGGTAGCTGGACCGTAGTACGGTCAGCGCACCTCGGTGATGGTGGAACCGGAGTTCTCGTACGCCGTCTCCCCGTGGACCGCGAGGTCGATGCCGCTGACCTCGGCCTCCTCGGAGACGCGCCAGCCGAGGGTGGCCTTGAGCGCCAGGCCGATGATGTAGGTGAGCACGAAGCTGTAGACGACGGCGACCAGCGCGGCGACGATCTGGGTGAGCAGCTGCGTGACGCCGCCACCGTAGAAGAGGCCGTTCAGCGAACCCTCGAAGTAGAAGGAGTCGTAGCGGCCGTTCGTGGCGAAGAGGCCGATCAGGATGGTGCCGACGAGGCCACCGACCAGGTGCACGCCGACGACGTCGAGCGAGTCGTCGTAGCCGAACTTGTACTTGAGGCCCACCGCGAGGGAGCACAGGACACCGGCGACGAGGCCGATGACGATGGCGCCCCACGAGTCCACCGTGCCGGCGGCCGGGGTGATGGCGACCAGACCGGCCACGACACCGGAGGCGGCACCCAGCGAGGTGGCGGCGCCGTCACGGAACTTCTCGGTGACCATCCAGGCGAGCATCGCGACGCTGGTGGCGACCAGCGTGTTGACCCAGGCGCGGCCGGCGGTGCCGTCGGCGGCGAGCTCGGAGCCCGCGTTGAAGCCGAACCAGCCGAACCACAGGAGGGCGGCGCCCAGCATGACGAACGGCAGGTTGTGGGGACGCATGGCCTCGGTGCCGAAGCCCTTGCGCTTGCCGATCACGAGGGCCAGGGCCAGGGCCGCGGCACCCGCGTTGATGTGGACCACGGTGCCGCCGGCGAAGTCGATGGGCAGCGAGAGGGCCGAGGCGAGCCAGCCGTCGGCGCCGAACATGCCGCCGCCCCAGACCCAGTGGGCCAGCGGGGCGTAGACGACGGTGACCCAGATGGCGCTGAAGACGATCCAGGTGCCGAACTTGACGCGGTCGGCGATCGCGCCGGAGATGAGGGCCACCGTGATGATGGCGAACGTCGCCTGGAAGCCCGCGAACACGAGGCCCGGGATGCCCATGGCCGTCGTGGGGCTGGCGGCGTTGTCGATCGTGAGGCCGATCAGGCCGGCCGGGTTGCCGATGAAGCCGGCGATGTCGGGGCCGAACGCCAGGCCGTAGCCGTAGACGACCCAGATGAGCCCGGCGACACCCATCGAGGCGAAGCTCATCATCATCATGTTGAGGACACTCTTGCCCCGCACCATGCCGCCGTAGAAGAACGCCAGACCCGGCGTCATCAGCAGCACGAGCGAGGAGGCGGTGATCAGCCAGGCGGTGTTGCCCGTATCGAGCTCGAATTCCATCGCGGAAAATGCCTCTCTCCCCGGACCGGTCCTGGTGACTCGGCCCACCGCGACTACCGTCGCGGGAAGCCGTTACACGCGACCCGCATCGAGGTTACGGATGCGTGACGCAGCCGGGGAGCATGTAAACGTCTCATTTCAAGTCCCGGTTGGGCGAATTTTTCGACCCAACCGTGATCGGCCGGTTATTTGTCCGCCATGCGTTTGTAACTTGACGCTTACATGCACTTCTCACATGGTGGACGCCGACCATTGGCGTGCCATTCGAAGAGGCATTCCTGACCGGAAGTCAGCCCAGGATGCCGTCCACGAACTCCTCGACGTCGAACGGCGCCAGGTCGTCCGGGCCCTCGCCGAGGCCGATGAGCTTGACCGGCACGCCGAGCTCCCGCTGCACCTGCACCACGATGCCGCCCTTGGCGGTCCCGTCGAGCTTGGTCAGCACGATGCCGGTCACGCCGGCGACCTCCGCGAAGACCCGGGCCTGCGACAGCCCGTTCTGGCCGGTGGTCGCGTCCAGCACCAGCAGCACCTCGCTGGGCGCGGCGACCTTGCTGGACACCCGCACGATCTTGCCGAGCTCGTCCATCAGGCCGGCCTTGTTCTGCAGGCGCCCCGCGGTGTCCACGAGCACGACGTCCGTCTTCTCGTCGCGCCCGCGCGCGACCGCCTCGAACGCGACCGACGCCGGGTCTGCGCCCTCGCGGTCCGAGCGCACCGTCTCCACGCCCACGCGGTTGCCCCAGGTGGTGAGCTGGTCCGCCGCCGCCGCGCGGAAGGTGTCGGCGGCGCCGAGCACCACGCTGCGGCCGTCGGCCACCAGCACGCGGGCCAGCTTGCCGACAGTCGTCGTCTTGCCCGTGCCGTTCACGCCCACCACGAGGGTGACCGCCGGCAGGTGCGTGCCGTCCTCGGCGGTGCGCGGGTCGGTGTGCAGGGTGCGGTCCAGCTCCGGCTGCAGCAGCGTCACGAGCTCGGCACGCAGCAGGTCGCGCACCGCGGCGGGCTCGCGGACCCCCAGCACGCGGACCTTGGTGCGCAGGGCGTCGAGCAGCTCCGTGGTGGGGCCGGCGCCGACGTCGGCCAGGAGGAGCTCCTCCTCGATCTCGTCCCAGTCGTCCTCCGTGAGCGAGTCCCGCGACAGGACGGACAGCAGGCGGGCGCCCAGCGGCGAGCCCGACCGGGCCAGGCGGTCGCGCAGGCGCACCAGGCGGCCGGCCGTGGGGGCGGGCCGCTCCAGCACGGGCGCGGCGGGCGCGGCGGGCTCGGCGGTGTCCGGCTCGGCCGTGGCCGGCCCGGCCGTGACGGGCTCGGCCGTGTCCGGTTCTGCCGTGGCAGACGGCGCCGTCGTCGTCCCGGCCGCCGACGAGGCGTCGCCCTGGTCCTCGGTGCGCCTCCGCCGGCGGGCCACGAGGACGCCGGCGAGGCCGCCACCACCCGCGAGGACGACGACGGCGGAGATGATCTCGATCCAGGGAAGCTCGTTCACGCCCCAGATTCTTTCATCTCACGGAGACCCCTGCGGGAGCCCGGGCGGCCGGCCTTGCCGCCAGGCGGAGTTAGGGTCCCCTAATCTCCGCGTGTAGGGTGACCTCGCCGAGAGCCCGAGCGCGACGACCGCGCCGCCTGCGACCCGCGGCCGTGCAGCATCCTTCGTCCGAGAACCCTGAGGAACACCCATGCCCCGCGCAGTCTCCGCCTCCCTCGCCGCCCTCGTGGTGGGCGCCGCCCTGCTCACCGGCTGCGGCGGCACCGCCGACGCCGGCACCGGCGACAACAAGTCCAACGTCGCCACCGGCCAGGAGGGGTTCGACGACGTCCGCGAGCTCGCGGCCCGGCTCGGCACCGACGCGGCGCCGGGCGAGTTCCCGCGCACCGTGCGCAACCTCGTGGCCAACGAGGAGGTGGGCGAGACCGAGATCCCCGCCAAGCCGGAGCGCGTGATCGTGCTCGACACCGGCGAGCTCGACAACATGGTCTCCCTGGGCGTCGAGCCGGTCGGCATCGCCCACCCCGCGGACGCCGATATGGCGCCCGACTACCTGGACGTCGGCGACGCCGTCGACCTCGGGGCCTACGACGCCCTGGACCTCGAGCAGATCAAGAACCTCGAGCCCGACCTGATCCTCGGCACGTCGCTGCGGATCGACGACGACGGCCTCAAGGCCAAGCTGCAGGACATCGCGCCGACCGTGCTGGCGCCGCGCCCCGGCGTGCTGTGGAAGGAGAACTTCCTGCTCAACGCCGCGGCCGTGGGCGAGGAGGAGCGCGCCCAGGAGCTGCTGGACGCCTACGAGGAGCGGGCCGGCGAGGTCGGCGCCGAGGTCGTGGCGGCGAACGGCGGCGAGGCCCCGACCGTCTCCATGCTGCGGTTCATGGCCGGGCAGATCCGCCTGTACGCCAACGACTCGTTCATCGGCATCGTCCTGGCCGACGCCGGCTTGCCCCGGCCCGAGACCGAGGACATCGCCGACCTCGCCGTCGAGATCTCCGCGGAGGAGATCACGCTGGCCGAGGGCGACTGGCTGCTCTGGGGCACCTACGGCCAGCCCGACGCCACCGAGCAGGCCGCGGTCGTCGACGGCCCGCTGTGGGACCAGGTGCCCGCGGTCGCGGACGGCGGCGTCGTCCGCGAGGTGCCGGACGACACGTGGTACCTGGGTCTGGGCGTGACAGGGGCCGGGCTCGTGCTCGACGACCTGGAGACCATCGCCGCCGACCAGCGGTGAGCACGTCCCGGACCACGGCGCGCAGCAGGACCGCGGTCACCGCGGTCCTGCTGACCGCGCTCGTGCTGCTCGTCGTCGCGGCGCTGGCCGGCATCACGGTGGGCGCCCGCGTGCTCTCCCCCGCCGAGACGCTCGCGGGGCTGCTCGGCCACGACGGCGTCGCCGCGACCGTCATCTGGGAGCTGCGGCTGCCCCGGACCCTGCTTGGCCTGCTCGTCGGCGTCGCCCTCGGCGTGGCCGGCGTGCTCGCGCAGGCCGTCACCCGCAACCCGCTGGCCGACCCGGGGCTGCTCGGGATCTCCGCCGGCGGCGCCGTCGCGGTGGTCGCGGGCAGCGTGTTCCTCGGCCTCGGCGCGGGCACGCCCCGCGTGCTGCTCGCCCTGGCGGGCGCCGCGCTGGCGACCGCCGCCGTGTACCTGTTCGCGAGCCGGTCGCCCGAGGGGCTCACGCCCGTGAACATGACCCTGGCCGGGATGGCCATGACGGCCTTCCTCGGCGCCGCCGTCTCGGCGACGGTGCTGCTCAGCGCCTCGACCATGGACCAGTACCGGTTCTGGGTCGTCGGCGCGCTGAACCTGCCGGACCCCGCCGTCCTGCTCTCGGCCCTCGTGCCGGCCGTGGTCGGCGGAGTCCTGGCGGTGGTCGTCTCCGGGTCGCTCAACGCGCTCGCGCTCGGCGACGACACCGCCGCCGCGCTCGGCGTCCCCGTCGTCCGCACCCGCCTGCTGGCGGGGGTGGCCGTGGTGCTGCTGTCGGGCACCGCGGTGGCGCTGGCCGGCCCGATCGCGTTCGTCGGCCTCGTCATCCCGCACGTCGCGCGGGCCCTCGTCGGCACCGACGTGCGTCGCGTGCTCGCGCTCTCGGCGGTGCTGGGACCGCTGCTGCTGGTCACCGCCGACGTCGTCGGCCGGCTCGTCGCCCGCCCGGCCGAGGTCCAGGTGGGCGTGGTCACGGCGCTGCTCGGCACGCCGTTCTTCATCTGGCTGACGCGACGCGCGAAGGAGCGGGCCCGATGACCGCCACCGACACCCGCCCGGGCAACCGCACGGGCGCCGCGCACCGGCTGCTCCCCCGCCCCCGGCCTCGCCGCCGGGTGGTCGCCGCCGTGCTCGGGGCCCTCGTGCTCGTGGCGCTCGTGTCCGCGCTCGCCCTCAGCCTGGGCGACCAGGCCACGGCGCCCGCCGCCCTGTGGCAGGCGCTCCGGGGCCTCGGGCCGGAGAACACGCTCTACGCCGTGCAGGAGGTCCGGCTGCCCCGGGTGGTCCTCGCCCTGGCCGTCGGCACCGCGTTCGGCGTGGCCGGCGGGCTGAGCCAGAGCGTGCTGCGCAACCCGCTGGCCAGCCCCGACGTCCTGGGCATCAGCGCGGGCGCCTCGGTCGCGGTGGTGGGCGTCATCGCCGTCGGCTCCCTGGGCGGCCCGGTGGGCATCGTGCCGATCCCGGTCGCCGCCCTCGCGGGCGGCCTCGCCGCGGCCGGCCTGATCGCAGTGCTCGGCCGCGACGGCGCCCTGCGGGGCCGCCGCATCCTCCTGGTCGGCATCGCCCTGTCCGCCGCGCTCACCGCCCTGACGCAGTTCCTGCTGACGCGCATCGACGTCTACGACGCGCAGCGCTCGGCGGCCTGGCTCACCGGCAGCCTCAACGCGCGGGGTTGGGGCGAGGCGACGCCCGTCCTGGTCGGTCTGGCCGTGCTGCTGCCCGCGGCGCTCGTGCTGGCCCGCACCAACCGCGCCCTGCTGTTCGAGGACGAGGTGGTGGCCGGCTGGGGCGTTCGCCCCGGCCGCGCCCGCGGCGCCCTGCTGGTGATCGCGGTGTGCCTCGCGGCGCTCGCCACGTCGGCCGCCGGACCGGTCGCGTTCGTCGCCCTGGTGGCCGGGCAGGTGGCCCGCCGGGTCGCCGGCGTCCCCGACATCCCGCCCGTCCTGGCGGGGGCCGCCGGCGCGCTGCTCGTGCTGGTCGCGGACACCGTGGCGCGCACGGCGCTGCCCGCCCAGCTCCCCGTCGGCGTCCTGACCGGTCTGGTCGGCGCGCCCTACCTGCTCTACCTGCTCCAGCGCCGCCGCTCGACGAGAGGGACCCCCTGATGTCCACCACCGCCACGTCCGCGGCCCGCCTGCGGGCGGACGCCGTCACGCTGGGCTACGGCGACCGGACCGTCGTGCGCGAGCTGTCGCTCGACGTCCCGGACCAGCAGGTCACCGTCATCGTGGGGCCCAACGCGTGCGGCAAGTCCACGCTGCTGCGCGGCCTCGCCCGCCTGATGCCGCCCGCGGGCGGCACGGTGCTGCTGGACGGCCGGGCGATCTCGGAGCAGCCCACGCGCGAGGTGGCGCGCGTCCTGGGCATGCTGCCCCAGTCCCCCGTGCCGCCCGAGGGCATCACCGTGCGCGACCTCGTCTCCCGCGGGCGCCACCCGCACCAGAGCTGGTGGCACCAGTGGGGCGAGGGCGACACCGAGGCCGTCGAGGGCGCGCTGCGCGCCACCGGCACCGCGGAGCTCGCGGCGCGCGACGTCGACGAGCTGTCCGGCGGGCAGCGGCAGCGCGCCTGGATCGCGATGGCCGTGGCCCAGGAGACCGACCTGCTCCTGCTGGACGAGCCCACCACGTACCTCGACATGGCCCACCAGCTCGACGTCCTGGAGCTGGTCGCCACGCTCAACCGGGACCACGGCCGGACCGTGGTCATGGTGCTGCACGACCTCAACCTCGCCTGCCGGTACGCGCACCACATCGTGGCGATGCGCGACGGCGAGATCGTCGCGGAGGGGGCGCCCGGCGAGGTGGTGACGCCTCAGCTGCTGCGCGAGGTGTTCTCGGTCGAGGCGTCGGTCCTGACGGACCCGCGCACGGGAACGCCCGTGATCGTGCCGCACCACACCGTGCAGGACTGAGGACCGGGGCCCGGGCTGGGGCCCGGCGGCCGCCTAGCTGGCGGCCTGGGCCGGCCCCGCGTCCGCCGACGGCGGCTCCTGCGTGACCTTCTGCTGCGTCACGTTCTGCGGCGCGACCTTCTCCACCGACCGCACCGGGCGGACCGCGCGGAGCTGGCCGGGCACGAAGTTGGCCGGCTTGAGCGGCACCGTGCCCAGCGGCACGTGCAGCGTCTTCTGGGCCTGGTCCCGGGCGCGGCCGAGGACGTCGGTCAGCTCCTCGGCGTCGACGTAGCCCGGCTTGGACTCGATCGTGGCGGCGAAGAACTCGGACATGCCCATGTCGACGGGCGAGGTGTCCGGCCGGACGACGCGCGGCTTGCCGACCCAGACGGACGGGGCCCCGACCGCGTGGGTGGCGACGGCGGACGCGCCGTGCCGCCGGCCGTCCCGGCGCCGCTGGTCGTCGCCGCGCAGACGAGCCAGGCCGGACCGGAACCACTGGAGGAACGAGAACTCCTCGGTGGTGCTGCTCGAGGGCGCGTCCATCTGACTGGCGACGACGAAGACCCCAACGGCCAGCACCAGGCACACCACGAGCAGAATGACCGACCACCACATGGGCCCTATTGTGTCGTGTCCTGTCCCGTCCCGCCGCGCAGAAGCGTGCGACACGCCGCTGAGTGACGAGTCTTTCGTCAGGAGAAATACCGCAGACCTGGGCGTTCCCGGCGGCGACGTGCGAAAAATCACCCTCTATGAGGGCGGTGACCGCTATGAAGCGCCGACCGCCTCGCGGTCGCCCATGCGCTGGCTGATCAGCGTCGTGACGCCGTCGCCCCGCATGGTGACGCCGTAGAGGGCGTCGGCCACCTCCATGGTGCGCTTCTGGTGGGTGATCACGATGAGCTGGCTGTCCTTCTGCAGCTCCTTGAAGATCTCGATGAGGCGGCCGAGGTTCGTGTCGTCCAGCGCCGCCTCGACCTCGTCCATGATGTAGAACGGGCTGGGCCGAGCCTTGAAGATCGACACGAGGAACGCGACGGCCGCCAGCGAGCGCTCCCCGCCGGAGAGCAGCGAGAGCCGCTTGACCTTCTTGCCCGCGGGCCGGGCCTCGACCTCGATGCCGGTCGTGAGCAGGTTGCCCGGATCGGTGAGCGTGAGCTTGCCCTCGCCGCCCGGGAACAGCCGCGGGAAGATCTCCAGGAACTTGGCCGCCGTGTCCTGGAACGCCTCCGCGAACACCTGCTGCACGCGCTCGTCGATGTCGTCGACGATCTGGAGCAGGTCCTCGCGCGACTTCTTCAGGTCGGCGAGCTGGTCCACCAGGAACTGGTGCCGCTCCTCCAGCGCCGCGAACTCCTCCAGCGCCAGCGGGTTCACGGCGCCGATGCGCGACAGCGCGCGCTCGGCCTTGGCCAGCCGGGCCTCCTGCTCCTCGCGCACGTACGGGACCATGCGGTCGGGCTTCGGCGGGCCGGGGGCGTCGTCGACGGGGGCCTGCGCTGCCTCGTCCTCGGCCGGGGCCTCCTGGGGCTCGGCGCCGGCCGCCGCGACGATCACCGCGGTAGCCGCAGGGTCGTCGGGCCGGATCCCGGCCTCGTGCAGGGCGCGCGTGCGGGCGATCAGGGCGTCCTCGCGGGCGGCGGCGCCCCGGGGCAGCGTGGGGTCGCCCTCGTACCGGATGGGGTTGCCCTCCTCGTCGCGTTCGACGACGGCCCGGCGCTTGCGCCCGCGCACCGCCACGTCCCCCTCGTAGACCGGGACGGGCTGGTGCGGGCCGAACTCCTCGACGAGCACCTCAGGGTCCGTGCCGAGCTCCTCGGCGGCGCGCGTCTGGAGCTGCTCCAGGCGGAGCAGCTGCTGCGCGCGGGCCACCTCGTCGCGGTGCGCGACGTCGGTCAGCTCGCGCAGCTCGGCCGTCAGCGACTCCACGCTGCCGCGCACGGCCACGAGCTGCTCGGACCCGGCGGCGCGCGCCTCCTCGGCGGCGGCCTTGTCGGCGGCGGCCCGGTCCAGCGAGCGGGCGATGGACTCCAGCGCCACCGCGACGGCCTGCTGCACGAGCACGGCGCGCGCCGCGTCCTTCTGGCGCAGCTCCTCGCGCTCGGCGGCGCGGGCACGGGCCTCGCGCTCCTGCTCGGCGGCGGCGGCCAGCGCCTGGGCGCGGCCCGACACGGCGCGGGCGCGCTCCTCGGCGGTACGCAGGGCCAGCCGGGCCTCGGTCTCCCGCGCCCGGGCGGCCGAGGCGGCCGCCGTGGCCTCGTCCCGCTCGGCCTGCAGCTCGTCGACCGAGCCCTCGTCGTCGCTGGGCTCCTCCTCGGCGATGGTCATGCGCTCGACGAGTGCCTCGAGCTCCATCTCGTCCTCGGCCCGGCGGGACTGCGCCTGGTCGAGGGCGGCCCGGTGCCGGTCGGCCTCGGCGCGGGCGGCGCGGGCGGCGGCGCCCAGCGAACCGAGCTGCTCCGCGGCGGCGGCGCGGGCGGCGTCGGCCTCGCCGAGGCGGGCGAGCGTGTCGTCGTAGCGTTCCTGGGCGGCCGTGCGTTCGGTCCGCGCGCGCTCCAGGTGGGCCGAGCCGTCCGTCTCGCGGGCGGCCGCCTCGTCGCGCGCCGCCTTGGCCTCGTCCAGCGCCGACTGCAGGTGCAGCACGCTGGGCGCGGCGGCCGAGCCGCCCCAGGCCCGGGTGGCGCCCAGCAGGTCACCGGCGCGGGTCACGGCCACGACGGGCTGGTCGCGCACCAGCGCGCGGGCGCGAGCCAGGTCGTCCACGACCACGACGTCGCTCAGGATCGTCCGCAGCGCCGCCGACGCCGGACCGGCCACCTGGACCACGTCCGTGGCCCAGCGGGTGCCCGCGGGCAGGTCGACGGCGGGGCGCTCGACGGCGGACGCCGTGCGCTCCGAGCCCACGACCAGGCTGGCCCGGCCGGCGTCCTCGTCGCGCAGCAGGCGCAGCGCGTCCACGGCCTCGTCGACACCGGCCACGGCCACGGCGTCGGCCACGGGGCCGAGCGCGGCGGCGACGGCGTCCTCGAAACCCGCCTCGATGCCGAGCAGCGCGGCCACCGAGCCCAGGACGCCCGGCTGGTGCGCCGCGAGCAGCGTGCCCGCGCCGTCCTTGCGGTCCAGGCTCAGCTCCAGGGCCTCGACCTTCGCGGCCGCGGCGCTGCGGTCCCGCTGCGCCGTGGTCACCTGCTCCTGCAGGTGCCGCACCTCGGCCTTGGCCAGCTCCAGCACCTCGGCCGCCGCCTCGTGGGCGACGTCGAGCCCCTCCTCGCCACCCTCGACCCCGCCGACCTCGGTCTCCAGCGCCGAGAGGTCGCGCGAGGACTCCTCGACGCGCTGCTCGGCCTCCAGGAGGGCGTCGCGCAGGCGGTCCAGCTCGGACTGCGCGGCCTCGACGCGGCTGCGTCGCGCGGCGACCTGGCCGGCCAGACGTGCCAGGCCCTCGCGGCGGTCCGCGGCGGCACGCAGCAGCGCGGCGTGCGACCGCTCGGCGGCCTGGGCGGCCGCCTCGGCCTCGGCCCGCACGTCGACGGCGGACTCGACCGTCTCGCGTGCGATGGCGACCTCGGTGGCCAGCTCCTCCTCGCTCGCGCGCGAGCGGGCGGCCTGCGCCTCCAGGTCGTCGGGGTCCTGACCCTGGTGGGCGGGCTCGGACGTGCCGAGCAGGCGGGCGCGCTCCCCCGCCAGGGACTGCAGGCTGCGCAGCCGCTCCCGGGTCTGGGACAGCGCGAACACGGTGTCGCCCGCCTGGCTGACCTGCTGCGACTCGGCCGACGTCGCCGCCTCGAGGCGGGCCAGCAGGCCACGCGCCTCGGTCAGCGCCTCCTCGGTCTCGGCCTGCCGCTGCTTGAGCGACCGCTCGTCCGCGCTCTCCTGCTCGAGCTGCGCGGTGAGCTGGGCCAGGTCGTCGGCGAGCAGGCGGGACTTCGCGTCCCGCAGGTCGCGCTGCACGGTCTGTGCCTTGCGGGCCGCCTCGGCCTGCCGGCCGAGCGGGCCGAGCTGGCGGCGCAGCTCGGCGGTCAGGTCGCCCAGGCGCGCGAGGTTGCCCTGCATCGCGTCGAGCTTGCGGAGCGCCTTCTCCTTGCGCTTGCGGTGCTTGAGGACGCCGGCGGCCTCCTCGATGAAGCCGCGCCGCTCCTCCGGCGTCGCGCGCAGCACGGCGTCGAGCTGGCCCTGCCCCACCACGACGTGCATCTC
Organism: Promicromonospora sp. NPDC057488; assembly: GCF_042802395.1. Lineage (NCBI taxonomy): Bacteria > Bacillati > Actinomycetota > Actinomycetes > Micrococcales > Promicromonosporaceae > Promicromonospora > Promicromonospora sp. NPDC057488. The sequence goes on along the minus strand of NZ_JBHVEG010000055.1, from coordinate 24,371 downwards.
GCGGCCGATGCCGGAGTCGCTCAGGAGCTCCTGGATGTCCAGCAGCCGGCAGCTGTTGCCGTTGATCGCGTACTCGGAACCGCCGCTGCGGAACAGCGTGCGGGAGATCGTGACCTCGGTGTAGTCGATCGGCAGCGCGCCGTCGGTGTTGTCGATCGTCAGCGCCACCTCGGCGCGGCCCAGGGGCGCGCGGCCGGACGTGCCGGCGAAGATGACGTCGTCCATCTTGCCGCCGCGGAGCGACTTGGCACCCTGTTCGCCCATGACCCAGGAGAGCGCGTCGACCACGTTGGACTTGCCGGAGCCGTTCGGGCCCACCACGCAAGTGATGCCCGGCTCGAGCTCGAGGGTGGTCGCCGACGCGAAGGACTTGAAGCCCCGGAGCGTGAGCGTCTTGAGGTGCACTCGGAGAGCCTAACGGTGAAGAGGGGCTGAACGTCGGACATACGGCAGGGATACGCCGAAGCGGCACCCGGGCCCTTCGGCGGGGTGCCGCTTCGGCGGAACGTACGGGGCGGGGCGGCTCAGCCCAGCTCGGGGAACCAGAGGGAGATCTCGCGGGCCGCCGACTCGGCGGAGTCGGAGCCGTGCACCAGGTTCTGCTGCACCTTGGTACCCCAGTCGCGGCCCAGGTCACCGCGGATGGTGCCGGGGGCGGCGTCGGTCGGGTTGGTGGCGCCGGCCAGCGAACGGAAGCCGGGGATGACGCCCTGGCCCTCGGCCACGACGGCCAGGACCGGGCCCGACATCATGAACTCGACCAGGGGGGCGTAGAACGGCTTGCCCTCGTGCTCGGCGTAGTGGGCGGCCAGCAGCTCGGTCGTGGCGTGCTTGAGCTCCACGGCACGCAGGGTGTAGCCCTTGGTCTCGATGCGGCGCAGTACCTCGCCGGACAGGCCGCGGCGGACGCCGTCCGGCTTGACGAGGACGAGGGTGCGCTCGGCCACGGGCTGCGTCGAGGCCTCCGTGGGCAGGGTCTTCTCTGCGACGTCGGTCATGCCCCAACCCTATCGGGGTCAGGGACCGCCCCCGAACGCACCGGACGCCCAGGTCACCGGGTGACCTGGGCGTCCGCGCACTGCCCTCAGGGGATGTTCGGCGCCGTCTCCGGGTGGGCGGCGTCGTACTCCGCCCGTTCGCGGTCCACGCGGCTGCCGAGGCGCAGCGCGTAGATCCACAGCACCACGAAGATGCCACCGACCAGGAACATCATCGGCACCAGCAGGCCCATGGCGAGCACGGGCACCTGGGCGACGGTGCCCGCCGCCCGGCCGGCCGGCGTGCCCTGGACCCGCGACAGGAGCAGGAGCACCAGCACCAGCACGCCGCCCAGCACCCAGATCGCGGCACTGGAGTCGATGCGCAACGGGCCGCGCCCGAACTCGGAGTCGCGCAGCGCCCACACCACCATGGTCGCGAACAGCACGAGGAACACCTCGAGCAGCAGCGTGGTGGACGTGAACTGCACCAGCGCGGACTTCTTGGCCTTGATGCGGTCGCCGGGGGCGGGTTGGTCCTTGCTCACCGCCTCAGGATATCCGTCTCCTGAGGACCGGAGGCGTCGCGGGCCTCCGCGGCACCCACGGCGGCCACGGCTTCGGCGGGCTCGGCGTCCGCGGCCGCGCCCTCCATGACGGCCTCACCGCGGGCCACCATGCCGGCCTGGTTGGACAGCTTGACCTCCTTGAGGAAGAGGGCGAGCACGAGGCCGACCACGACCAGCGGCACGAGGTACCAGAACGCCGGGGCGAGCGAGTCCGCGAACGCATCGACGACGCCGCTGCGCAGCGGCTCGGGGAGCTGCTGGACGATCTGCGGCGTCAGGCTGGAGCCGCCGCCCGCGGGGGCCGCACCCTCGGGGAGGCCCTCGAACACGCCCTGCAGGTTGTCCGTCAGGCGCGACGTGAACACCGTGGTGAACGCGGCGGTACCCACCGCCGCGCCGATCTCCCGGAAGAAGTTGTTCGACGACGTCGCCGTGCCCAGCTCGTGCGGGTCCACCGAGTTCTGCACGGCGAGCACGATGGTCTGCATGATCAGGCCCATGCCGGCGCCGAGCACGAAGATCATGGCGCCGAAGAGCCACAGGGACATGCCGCCCTCGAGGCGGGTCAGCCAGATCATGCCGAGGATCGTGATCGCGAGGCCGGCCACCGGGAACATCTTGTAGCGGCCGGTCTTCGAGATCGCGAAGCCGGAGACGATCGAGGTCAGCATGACGCCGGCCATCATCGGGAGCATCAGCAGGCCGGACTCCGTGACGCCCGCGCCGGCGGACATCTGCAGGAACGTCGGGAGCATCGCCATGGCGGAGAACATGCCCATGCCGAGCACCAGGCCGATCAGCGTGGTGATGGTGAACGTGCGGTTCTTGAACAGCCGCAGCGGGATGAGCGGCTCGGCCACCCGGTTCTCGATGAAGATGAAGAGACCCACCAGCACGGCGGTGCCGAGCAGCACGCCGAGCAGCGTCGGGTCGGACCAGTCGTAGCCGTCGTTGCCGAGCGACTCCCAGCTCGTCAGCAGCACGATGCCGGTGGTGCCGAGCGCCATCGTCAGGATGCCGCCCCAGTCGGTGGGCCGGCCCGAGCGGTGCGAGGGCAGCTTGAGCGCGAAGTAGGCGATGAACCAGGCGGCGATGCCGATCGGCACGTTGATCCAGAAGGTCCAGCGCCAGCCGGGGCCGTCGGTGAGCCAGCCGCCGAGCAGCGGCCCGGCGACGGCGGAGATGCCGAACAGGGCGCCCATCGGGCCCATGTACTTGCCGCGGTCGGACGCCGGGATGATGTCGGCGATGATCGCCTGCGACAGGATCATCAGGCCACCGCCGCCCAGGCCCTGGACCGCACGCCAGGCCACGAGGGCCTCGAACGACTGCGCCATGCCGCCGCCGAGCGAGGCGACGACGAACAGGCCGACCGCCACGAGGAACGGCCAGCGCCGGCCGTAGAGGTCGCCGAACTTGCCGTACAGCGGCATCGCGATGGCGATCGCCAGGATGTAGGCCGTGATGACCCAGCCCTGGTGCTCGACGCCGTTGAGCTCGCCCACGATGGTGGGCATCGCGGTGCCGACGATGGTCTGGTCCAGGGAGGACAGGAACATGGAGGCCATCAGGGCCCCGAAGATCAGCCAGATCGTGCGCTGGTTCAGTACGACCAGCGGCTTGTCCGGCGCCGTGGTCACGGCGTGGCTCATTGAGGTGCCTTTCTGGGGGTCAGGACGTGCGAGAAGAGGGTGCTGAGGAAAGTCAGGGGACGAGGTCGGCCGAAACGACGTCGATGAGCTGCGCGACGGCGTCGGGCAGGTGGTCGGCCGGGTTGCCGGTGTAGCCGGCGTGCTCCCAGGCGACGAGCGCGGTGCGGAGCATGAGCAGCACGAGCATCGTGAGCAGCTCGGCGTCCGTGGCGAACGGGGCGACCGCGCGGCGGGCCTCGAAGAGCTCGGTGAGGCGGCTCTTGTGGCGGTCCATCCAGACCACGTGGCGCCGCAGCAGGGCGGGCTCCTGCTGCATCAGGTCCATGGCCCGCATGACCCGGTCGTGGGCCTCGCCGGCCGGCGCGAGCAGGGCGGCGACCACCACCTGGAGGTCGGACAGCAGCCGGCCCGTCGGGCCGCCCTCGACGAAGGTGCGGATGACGTCCTCGGGCAGGCCGGTGTCCTCCGCGCCGAGCACGGCGTCGTCCTTCGACTCGAAGTAGTTGAAGAAGGTGCGGGGCGAGACGTTCGCCTCGGCGCTGATCATCTCGACGGTCACGGCGTCGAGGCCGTGCTCGGCGACGAGATTCTGCGCCGCGTCGATCAGGGCCGCGCGCCGCGCGCGCTTCTTGCGCTCGCGCAGGCCCTGCTCCGCGGGCGAGCCCTCCAGCGCGGCGACGAGCTCGCGCAGGTCCGGGCCGGGTACGGGCTCAGCGGACGCGGCGGGCGCGACGTTCTCGCGCGAGGAGGTGGGGGCCATGCCACCAATTCTTGCACCCAGCGCAAAAATTCATCAACTGCAAAAATATGAGACCGCGATCACACCTCGCCGAACCCGGCCTCGATCATCTCCGCGACGGTGCGCACGGCCTCCGCGGCACCGTCGCCGGTGGCCTCCACCCGCAGCTCACGCCCCTTCGTGGCGCCCAGCGCCATGAGCTGGAGCACGCTGGAGGCGTCCACGCCGTCGATGGTCACGCTCGCCCCCAGCTCCGCGACCTTGCGCGAGACCAGTGCCGCCGGTCGGGCGTGCAGGCCCAGCGGGTTGCGGACGGTCACGGTGCGCGAGCCCTCGGCCGGCGGGGCCGACGTCGCCTCGCCCACCTCGGCCGACTGCGCCGCCCCGATCGCCGCGAACATCCCCACCGACGCGTTGGCCGACGCCAGCACCGCGTCGCGGTCCGCCCCGCCGTGCGCCGTCACGGCCGCGGCGACCGCGCCCTCGACGAACGGCGCGCGGGCGAGCACCGCGTGCTCGGCGAGGGTGTCGTCCAGCTCCAGCGCCGCCTCGACCGTCAGCACCGAGGACCCGAGGTCCCCGAGCACGACGACGCCGCCGCCGGAGGCGGGCGCGCCGTTGGCGGCACCGGCCGCCTCCGCCAGGGTGGCCAGGACCTCCTCGAGGGTCTCCTGGATCGCGTCGAGCGAGGTGCCGAGGCCGCCGTCGGGGCCACCGCCCACGCCGCGGACCAGCACGTCGGGCGCCATCTGCCCGGCGAGCTCCGCCGCACCGCGGGCCAGCTCGGCGGAGTGCGAGACCAGGACGAGCGCGACCCGCGCCGTCATGCCGCGCCGCGGGGGTCGGCCGACTCCGGACCGGCGAGGGCGGCGGCCAGCGCCGCGCCCAGGACCAGGGCGGTGGACCGCGCGCCGGGGTCCTCGTGACCCGCGCTGCGCTCGCCGAGGTAGGACGCGCGCCCCTTGGTCGCCACCATCGGGATCGTCGCCGTCGCCGCCTTGTCGGCCGCCTCGGCCGCCACGCGGAGCACGTCCACCTCGGAGCCGCCGTCGGCCGCCGCGGCCTCGGCGGCGTCGACCGCCGCCTGCCACGCGTCGACCATCGTCTTCTCCCCCACGGTCGCCTTGCCGCGCGAGGACACGCCCTCCAGGGCGGCCTCCAGCACGGCGACGACGGCCGGCGAGTCGATCTGCGGGCGGCCCGAGACCTTCGCCGCGCGCAGGTAGGCCGTGCCGTACAGCGGGCCGGACGCGCCGCCCACCGTGGACATCAGGGTCGTCGCCACCAGCTTGAGCACGTCACCGACGGTCCGCTCGTCCGCGGGGGCCGGCTGGGCCGCCGCGTCGTCGAGCCGGGCCACCACGGCCCGGAACCCGCGATCCATGTTCTCGCCGTGGTCGCCGTCGCCGATCTGCCGGTCGAGCTCGGTGAGCTCGTCCTTCGCGTCCGCGACGGCGACCGCCGTGCGGCGCACCCATCGCTCCGCCCAGTCCGCGTCCAGCGTCATGTCTCGGAACCTTCCTGTCTCACCACCGGAGTGCTGCAGTGTTCACCGGCGCGTCCCAGAGGGCCTCCAGCTCGTCGTCCAGCCGGAGGACGGTGACGGATGCCCCCTGCATCTCGAGGGACGTCACGTAGTTGCCCACCAGCGACCGGGAGACCGTGACGCCGCGCTCCTCGAGAAGGCGCCGCGCTCGACCATAGACCACGTAGAGCTCCGACAGAGGGGTGCCGCCCATACCGTTGACGAACAGCAACACTCGGTCGCCGCCGGCCAGGGCGAGATCGTCAGCGACGGGCGTCAGGAGCATCTCCGTGACCTCGTCGGCGCCGACGGCCGCCACGCGGTGGCGGCCCGGCTCGCCGTGGATCCCGATGCCCACCTCGATCTCGTCCTCGCCCAGGTCGAAGCTGGGCCGGCCCACGTGCGGCACGGTCGGCGCGGCGAGCGCGACGCCCATGGTCCGCACGTTCGCGATGACGCGTTCGGCCACGGCCTGCACGGTCGCGAGGTCGGCACCGCGGGCCGCGGCGGCGCCAGCGATCTTCTCGACGGCGACCGTCCCGGCCACCCCGCGGCGGCCGGCGGTGTACAGGGAGTCCTCGACGGCGACGTCGTCGTTCACCAGCACCGAGGCGACCTCGACGCCCTCGGCCTCGGCGAGCTCCACGGCGGTCTCGAAGTTGAGCACGTCGCCCGTGTAGTTCTTGACGATCGTGAGCACGCCCGCACCGCCGTCGGCGGCCTGGATCGCGGGCTGGATCTGGTCCGGCGTCGGCGAGGTGAACACGGCGCCCGGGACGGCGGCGTCGAGCATGCCGTCACCCACGAAACCCGCGTGCAGGGGCTCGTGCCCCGACCCGCCGCCGCTGACCAGCCCGACCTTTCCGGTGACCGCGCCCCCGGCGCGGCTGACGAAGACCGGTGCGGTACTGACCTGCACCAGGTCCGCGTGCGCGAGCGCGAAGCCGGCCAGGGAGTCGGCGACGGCGTCAGCGGGATCGTTCAGCAGCTTCTTCACGACGACCTCCTCGCGGGACTGTGCGGCCCGGCGCCGGCGCCGGGCCCGCGAACACGTCCCCTGGGGTTCATGTAACACCACGGCGGCCCGGGTCGTACAGAAACCCCGGGGTCGGGCGCACAGGTCACCCGGGTGACGTGTGCGCCCGGCCCGCAAGCCGGGGCGCCCGGCGTGGGCTCAGACGCGGCCCACCAGGATGCGCGCGTCCGCGACCGTCACCACGGAGCCGGTGACCAGCACGCCCGTGCCGGCGGCGGCGCCCGCCAGCTCGTCGGCCTCGGCCAGGTCCGCCGCGATTTGCAGCGCCTCGTCCAGGCGGTCGGCCACGTGCACGCGCTCCTCGCCGAAGACCTCGCGCGCCACCTCGGCGAGGTCCTCCGGGTCGGCGGACCGGTCCGAGGAGTTCCGGGTGACGACGATCTCGGCGATGCTCGGCTCCAGGACCGACAGGAACCCCTCGGAGTCCTTGTCCGCCATCACGGCGACGACCGCCACGACCCGCTCCAGGTTGAACGACTCGCCGAGCGCGTCCACCAGGGCCTCGGCCCCGGCGGGGTTGTGCGCGACGTCGACCAGGACCGTGGGGCTGGACCGCACCAGCTCGAGACGGCCGGGGACCTTGACGTCGGCGAACCCCGCCTCGACGATCTCGGCGCCGAGCGCGCGGCCGCCGCTGATCAGGGCCTCGGTGGCCGCGAGCGCCAGCAGCGCGTTGTGCGCCTGGTGCGCCCCGTGCAGCGGCAGGAAGATCTCGGTATAGACGCCGGCGGGCGTGCGCAGGTCGAGGAGCTGGCCGCCGACGGCGATGCGGCGGTCCACGACCTCCAGGTCGACGCCCTCGCGGATCAGGTGCGCGTTGACCGACTGGGCGCGGGCGAGGATCGGTTCGAGGGCGGCGTCGGTCTGCTCGGCGATGACGGCGACGGCGTCCTTCTTGATGATGCCGGACTTCTCGGTGGCGATCTCCTCGATCGTGGAGCCGAGCCAGCGCTCGTGGTCCATGGCGACGGGCGTGATGACGGCGACCTCGCCGTCGACCACGTTGGTGGAGTCCCAGGTGCCGCCCATGCCGACCTCGATGACCGCGACGTCGACGGGGGCGTCGGCGAAGGCGGCGAAAGCCATGACGGTGAGCACCTCGAAGAAGCTCAGGCGGGGTCCGCCCTGCTCCTCCGACTCGCGGTCGGCGACGCCGATGTAGGGCGCGACGTCCTCGAAGACCTCGACGAAGCGCTCCGGGGTGAGCGGCTCGCCGTCGATCGCGATGCGCTCGGTGACGCTGGTCAGGTGCGGGGAGGTGAACCGTCCGGTGCGCAGGCCGTGCTCGCGCACCAGGCGCTCGACCATGCCGGCCGTGGAGGACTTGCCGTTGGTCCCCGTGATGTGGACGGTGCGGTAGGCGCGGTGCGGGTCGCCGAGGAGCTCGAGGACACGCTCGACGCGGGCCATGGTGGGGTCGATGTCGTGCTCGGGCGCGCGGGACAGGATCTCCTTGTAGACCGCGTCGAGCGCCTCCTGGATCGCGGGATCCGTGTTCTCGGCGCCGCGGCTGGTGCCACGCCTGTTCTTGCGCATGTTCTTCTGGGAGTCGTCCACCCTCAGAGGATAGGTTCCGGTAGGCCGGAGGGCCGAAACGGTGCCCTGGACGGGCGGTAACCGGGCGGTGCGCCTCAAGGACTGATCAGATTCCCTACTGACCTCCGTTCACCAGGCCCCGGACGGCCGCATCCCCGGCCCAGGCGGTCGGATGCCGCCTGCTGAACCCCGGTCAGTCCCCCGACCTGCAGCTGCGCACCACACGCGTGTGTTGCGGCTTTTCACCCCGTCGAGAACTATGACTTCGCCGCATCGGACGTGATGCGCAGGGGCTCGTCGAGGGGGAACCGACAGCATGGGACGAAAGAGCACGGTGCAGCGCACGATCGTCATGGGGGTCGCGGCCGCGGCACTCGCGATCACGGTCCAGGCCTCCACGGCCACGGCCCCGGCCCTGTCCGCCGAAGGCCAACCAGCGCAGGCGCAACCAGCGCAAGCCGTGCAGTCCGCCGTCGACCACACCGCGCACGCCGCCACCGCGCTCGCCGGGACGCCCGGCTACGCCGGTGTCGCCGTCGACTACGACGCCGCGCGCGTGACCGTCTCCTGGAAGGGCGCGGCCCCGGCGGCCGTCGAGGACCTCGCGGCGACCGCCGACGGCGTGACCGTCGACGTCGAGCGGGCCGCCCTGAGCGGGGCGGACCTGCACGCCGCCAGCACCCGCCTGCTGGACGGCCAGCGCGCGGCCCACGGCCCGGACGCCGTCGTGGCCGCCTACCCGGACGACGGCTACGCCGGGCTCGTCGTCGAGGTCGCCCGCGACTCGTCCGCCGCCGGATCGGCCGGTCTCGACCGGGCGCTCGCGGAGGCCGCGGGCGTCCCGGTCCGGGTCGAGCTCGTCGACGACGGCGTCATGTCCACCTCCGCCAGCCGGCGCAACGACGGCTCCCCCTGGCACGCGGGCGGCGCCATCGCCTCGAAGGACGGCACCGACTACTGCACGACGGGCTTCTCGATCGTCGCTCCCGGGGGCCACGAGCGGATCGTCACCGCCGCCCACTGCAACGAAGCGGTCGGCGACGTGGTGCGCGACGGCGCGGGCCAGCGCATCGGTACGGTCTCCAGCCGCGAGACCAGGCTCGACGCCGAGCTCATCAAGCCGGACGGCACCGCGGCGAGCCGCGTGTACGGCGGCCCGTGGAACGCGTCCCACGGCGACCAGCGCTACCGGTTCAAGGTCGCCGGGGTCCAGCAGCCCGCCGTCGGGCAGAACATCTGCGCCTCCGGGGCCGTCACGGGCGAGCACTGCGGGGCCAAGGTGCGCGCCGTCGACGTCGCCTGGAGCTGCGGCAAGGAGACCTGCCACGGCTTCCGGGCGAGCCGGGAGGACGGCGGCGTCGTGGTCGGCGGCGGCGACAGCGGCGGGCCCATGTACGCGATCATCGACGGCGAGGCCTACGCCCGCGGCATGATCGACGGCGGCTCCAACCGCCGCAGCTGCGGCAGCACCTCGGTGTCCACCCAGTGCTTCTCGTACGTCTACGGCATCCCGATGGTGGACATCCTGAGCAACTGGGACGCCCGCATCAACCGCTGACGGCACCGCCGAACGCGACAGAAGGGGGCCGGAGCGCAGACGCTCCGGCCCCCTTCCTACCTCCGGGTCAGGCCTTGGTCACGGCCACCGCGCGCTCGGCCCCGACGGTCACGTCGAGCGACGTCGCGAGCGTCTCGCGGGAGACCAGCTCGCGGTGCGCCTCGACGGCGGCGACCCACTCGGCCGGGACCGTCAGGTCCAGCGCGATCCGGTCGGCGACCTGCAGGCCCGCGGCCTTGCGCGCGTCCTGCACGTCGCGCACGACGTCGCGGGCGTAGCCCTCGGCGCGCAGCGCGTCGTCGAGCTCGAGGTCGAGCACCACGAACCCGCCGCCGGCCAGCACGCTGGCGGCCGTGGTGGGCTCGGCCTCGGCGGCGTCGCCCCCGACCACGGTCGTCAGCTCGTACTCGGTCTCCAGCAGCTCGACGTCGCCGTCGGCCGTCGCGACGACCACCGCACCCGCCCCGGTCTTGGACCAGGCGCCGGACTTCGCCGCCTTGATCACGGCCTGGACGCCGCGGCCCAGGCGCGGACCGGCGGCGCGGGCGTTGACAGCGAGCCGCTCCGTGACGCCGAACGAGGCGGCGACCTCGGGCGAGAAGGCGACCAGGCGCACCTCCTTGACGTTCAGCTCCGTCTCCAGCAGCCCCGTGAACGGCGCGACGCCGTCCGGGTCCGCCACGGCCACGACGAGCGAGCGCAGCGGCTGCCGCACACGCAGCTTGTTCGCCTTGCGCAGCGCCAGCGTCTGCGACACGACGGCCCGCGCCGACTCGACGGCGGCCACGAGCGCGTCGTCGGCCACCAGGACCTCGCCCTCGCGGGAGCCGGGCGCCAGCGACGGCCAGTCCGTCAGGTGCACGGACCGCTCGCCGGTCAGGCCACGCCAGACCTCCTCCGTGAGCAGCGGCGCGAGCGGCGCCATGACGCGGCACAGCACCTCGAGCGCGGTGGACAGGGTGTCGAACGCGTCGGCGTCCTCGGCCCAGAACCGGTCGCGCTGGGTGCGCACGTACCAGTTGGTCAGGGCGTCCAGGTACTGGCGCACCGAGTCGCAGGCACCCGCGATGTCGTACACGTCGAGCTGCTCGGTCACGTCGGCGAGCAGGCCGCGCGTGCGCGCCAGCAGGTACCGGTCCATGACGGGCAGCCCGGCCACGCGCTCCGGCGTCAGCGGCTGGGCCGCGTAGCCGGCGCCGTCCGAGGCGGCGTTCGCGTACAGGGTGAAGAAGTAGTACGTGCTCCACAGCGGCAGCAGCACCTGGCGGACGGCGTCGCGGATGCCCTCCTCGGTGACCACGAGGTTGCCGCCGCGCAGGATCGGCGAGGCCATGAGGAACCAGCGCATCGCGTCGGAGCCGTCGCGGTCGAAGACCTCGTTGACGTCCGGGTAGTTCTTAAGCGACTTGCTCATCTTGCGGCCGTCGGAGCCCAGCACGATGCCGTGCGAGACCGCCGTCTTGAACGCGGGCCGGTCGAACAGCGCCGTGGACAGCACGTGCATCATGTAGAACCAGCCGCGCGTCTGGCCGATGTACTCCACGATGAAGTCGCCCGGGAAGTGGTGCTCGAACCAGTCCGAGTTCTCGAACGGGTAGTGCACCTGGCCGTACGGCATCGAGCCGGAGTCGAACCAGACGTCCAGCACGTCCTCGACGCGGCGCATCGTCGACTGCCCCGTCGGGTCGTCCGGGTTCGGCCGGGTCAGGTCGTCCACGAACGGCCGGTGCAGGTTCGGCTTGCCGTCCTGGTCGAGCGGCAGGCGACCGAAGTCACGCTCCAGCTCGGCGAACGAGCCGTACACGTCGATCCGCGGGTAGGCCGGGTTGTCGCTCTTCCAGACCGGTACGGGCGAGCCCCAGAACCTGTTGCGCGTGATCGACCAGTCGCGGGCGTTCTCCAGCCACTTGCCGAACTGGCCGTCCTTGATGTGCTCGGGCACCCAGGTGATCTCCTGGTTGAGCTCACCCATGCGGTCCTTGAACTTCGTCACCTCGACGAACCACGAGGACACGCCCATGTAGATCAGCGGGTTGCGGCAGCGCCAGCAGTGCGGGTAGGAGTGCGCGTACTGCTCGCGGCGCAGCAGCACGGTGCCCGGCGTCGTCCGCCCGGCCTCGTCGTCGCCCGCGCCGCGCGTGCGGGCCTTGAGGTGGTCGATGATCGGGGCGTTCGCCGCGAAGACCTGCAGGCCCGCGTACTCCTCGACCGGGAAGGTGAATGCGCCGTCGGCGCCCACGGGGATCACCGGGTCCACGCCCTCGCGGTCGCTGACCTGCTTGTCCTCCTCGCCGAAGGCGCCGGCGTTGTGTACCAGGCCGGTGCCGTCCGTCGTGGTGACGAAGTCGGCCTCGACCACGCGGTGCGCGCCCGGGTGGCCCTCGTAGTAGGCGAACGGCGGCTCGTAGGCCGCGCCCAGCAGGTCGCTCCCCTTCAGGTGCCCGACGACGGTGGGCTCGTCGTTGCCCTCGTCAGTCAGCTCGCGGGCGTACGCCGCCACGCGGGCCTCGGCCAGCACGTACCGCTGCGGGGTGCCCGTGAAGGACGACTCGACGATCGCGTAGTCGACGTCCGGCCCCACCATGACCAGCAGGTTGGACGGCAGGGTCCACGGCGTCGTGGTCCAGATCAGCAGGTGGTCGTCCGCGCGCAGCGTGTCGGTGCCCTGGGGGACCTCCGTGACCCGGAAGCCGACCGTCACGGCCGGGTCCTGGCGCTGCTGGTACACGTCGTCGTCCATGCGCAGCTCGTGGTTGCTCAGCGGCGTCTGGTCGTTCCAGCAGTAGGGCAGCACGCGGAAGCCCTCGTAGATCAGGCCCTTGTCGAACAGCGACTTGAAGGCCCAGACGACGCTCTCCATGAACGTCGGGTCCAGGGTCTTGTAGTCGCCCTCGAAGTCCACCCAGCGGGCCTGGCGCGTCACGTACGCGCGCCACTCGTCGGTGTACTTGAGCACGCTGGAGCGGCACGCGGCGTTGAACTTGTCGATGCCGAGCTCGACGATCTCGTCCTTGGTCTTGATGCCGAGCTGGCTCATCGCCTCCAGCTCCGCCGGCAGGCCGTGCGTGTCCCAGCCGAAGCGCCGCTCGACGCGCTGGCCCTTCATGGTCCGGTAGCGCGGCACGACGTCCTTGGCGTAGCCGGTCAGCAGGTGCCCGTAGTGGGGCAGGCCGTTGGCGAAGGGCGGGCCGTCGTAGAAGACGAACTCGTTGCTGCCGTTCTCGCCGGCCGGACGGGCGTCGACCGAGGCGCGGAAGGTGTCGTCCTTCTCCCAGTAGGCAAGGATGTCGCGCTCGAGATCGGGCAGGCTGGGCGACGCGGGCACGGGGTCGGCGGCGTCGCTGGGACGGTGCAGCGGATAGGCCATGATTCTTCTGGCTCCTGGCGGGTACGCGGTTCGGCAGCAGGTGGACTTCTGTGTTGCTCTGCTGCGAGGACGCCGCACCTGGGTGCGCCGCGGTACCACCCCGCTTGCCGCTCGCTCACGCGCACGGCCGCTCGTTGACGGCTGTGACGGGCCTACCCGTCCGGTTCTAGTAGGGCTCCCCCGCTGTGGGTTCGCCTGTTCTTCCGGAGGCTCACCGGTGATGGCCGGGTCGATGCCTGTGGGGCAATCGTACCGGGCGTCGGCAAGCCGAAAGATCCCGCGTGCAACCTGATCACGCCCGGGGTGCGTCCAGGGGGCATGAACGCAATCAGCGAAGCGACCGGCCCACCGGCCGGCGTCTCCCGGCGGGTCGAGCCGTCGTTCTCGGTGGTCCGCACCGGGCTGTCCACCGAGGAGCAGTTCCGGCAGTTCGCCGTCGAGAGCACGGCGGCGCTGCACCGGATCGCCTACCTGCTCTGCGGCGACGACCACCGCGCCCACGACCTGACCCAGATCGCGCTGGAACGCACCTACCGGCACTGGGCCCGGATCAAGGACGGCAACCCGTTCGGCTACGCGCGGCGCGTGCTGGCCACCGCGCGCGTCGACGGCTGGCGGCGCACCCGCCGCGAGGTGCTGCGCTCGCCCGAGGACGTCGCCGTCGCGCAGGAGACGAGTGCGGCGGGCCCGGCGGGTCGGGCCCCCGCCGACGACGTCGCCCAGGTGGCCGAGCGCGAGCGCCTGGTGCGCGCGCTGCGACAGCTCGGGCCCGGCCAGCGCCGGGTGGTGGTGCTGCGGCACCTGCTCGACCGGTCGGAGGCCGACGTCGCCGAGGAGCTCGGCGTCAGCGTCGGAAACGTGAAGTCCCAGGGCGCACGCGGCCTCGCCCGCCTGCGCACGTTGCTCTCGGAAGGAGCAGAAGCATGACCAGGAACGACAACACCCCGGCCGTCGACGATGGCTGGGTGGACCACCTGCGCGACGTGGTGGGCGGCGTGGTGCCGCCGACTCCCGCCGACGCCCACGAGCTGGCCGGCGTCGCGGTGCGCCGCGCGCGCACCCGCCGCGCGGTTCTCGCGGCCGGCGGCGGGGTGACGGCGGTGGCGGCCTTCGCGGGCGCCGCGTTCGCCCTGGGCGGCCCGACGCCGGGCGTGCTGCTCCCGGGCGGGGCGCCGTCGACGTCCGTGTCCGACGCGGCCATAGCCGCGGCCACCGACGGGGCCGCCGGTGCCGGCTCCGCGGAGGCGCCGGCGGGCTGGCACACGCACGAGCTGGCGGACCTGACGTACTCGCTGCCGCCCGACATCGTGACCAGCGGGCCGGTCGAGGACGAGCCCGGCATCACGTCGGACATGTGGCACAGCGAGACCGACCCCGACGCCCCGCCGTTCCTCCGCATGGCCTACTACGACGAGGGATCCGAGAGCGAGAACTGGCCGGGCATCGCCGAGAAGACCGGCGGCGAGCCGTTCGACCTGCCGGGGGCCGAGAGCGCCCTCGAGTTCGACGTCGCCGCCGAGGTCTACGGGCTGCCCGCCGGCAGCGAGGTCCCCGAGGACCAGAAGGGGCCGGCGCTGCTGGTCATCGAGCCGGCCACCGGCCCGGGCGCGTACTTCATCACGCTCAACCTGCCCCACGAGACGGCTGAGGCCTTCGTCGAGGAGTTCCTCCCGACGCTGTCGCTCGACTGACATTCGCTGGACCACCGGGCGTTGACCACAGCAGTTGCTGCCGCTGCGAGCCCCATGTAGCAGTAGCTGCTGTGGTCAACATCTCAGCTGTGGATAACAAACGATGGCAAGGAGTGTCATTCGGTGTAATTGGCCGGTGAGTCGAAGACAAGCCATCCCCGAGGAGCTCCTGGCGCTGGCGCGCCGGCAAAGCGGTCTCGTGTCCGCCGAGCAGTGCGACGTCGTCGGCATCGTGCCGTCCAGGCGACGCAGCCTCGTCGCCGGTGGCGTGTGGCACCGGGTGACCCGCGGGGTTTACGACACCGGCAATCTACCGACCGCCTTGCACCCGCACGACGCCGCGCGGCAACGGGCAGCATGGACCGCGCTCCTGGCCAACCGCCGCGCGATCGCCGTCGGCGCCTGCGCGCTCGTGCTGCACGGGGTCCAAGGGCTGCCCCGCCGGATGGCCCCCGAGTACGCGCTGCCCCGCGGCGCCGGGGGCAGGTCACGCCACGGAATCGTCCTGCGCCAGTACGTGACCGGGGCCGAGACCGTCCGGATCCACGGTCGCGAGGTGGTCGGGATCGAGCGCGCACTGGTCCAGGCACTGCCGTCCCTGAGCAGGGACGAGGCCGTCGCGACCCTCGACAGCGCATTGCACCAGGGGCTGATCGAGGTGACGCAGCTCGCGACGATCCGCCGCCGGCTGCGGCGCCGCCGGGACTCGCTCGAGGTGATCCCGTGGCTCACCCTCACGGACGGCCGCGCCGAGTCGCCACCCGAGAGCCACGCCAGGCTGCGGCTGCACGACGCCGGGATCGCGCCCGACGACCTGCAGCGCGACTTCTTCGACGCCAGAGGCCGCTTCCTCGGGCGAGCCGACATGGCCTGGCACCTGGGCGCGGGCCGTTGGCTCATCGTGGAGATCGACTCGCAGGAGTTCCACGGGACGGACCGGCAGATCGCGCGCGACGCGGTGCGCCAGAACGGCCTGCTCTGCGAGGGGCGGAACATCGTCCTGCGGTTCTTCCCGACCCACCTGAGCACGGACGACATCGTCACCCAGGTCGCGGATGTCCTGCGCCGATCAACCTGGCGCCCCCAAACCCCTCTCCCACCCATCCGCCCGCCCGCCAGGGCCTTGAGCACAGCGATTGCTGCCACTGACGGTCTCCGCGCGGCAACAACCACTGTGGTCAACGTCGACGGCGCCACGAGGGAGTGAGCCAGATCACACCTGCTACGGAAATACTATGTGGTTCACAAATGATTGACGCTGGAGGCCGCATCGGCCGGACACGACACCTCCAGGAGGAACCCGACCATGGCAACACTGCTGCACATCGACGCCAGCATCCAGGGCGACAGCTCGGTCAGCAGGCAGCTCACCGCGCGGGCCGCGAGCGCCTGGCGCGCCGCGCACCCGGAGGGCACGGTGACCTACCGCGACCTCGGCGCCGCGCCCGTGCCGCACTTCGATGCCGCCGCGAACCTGAGCCGTGGCCTGCCGGCCGACCAGCACACGCCCGAGCAGGCCGAGTCGTGGGCCCGGATCGCGGAGCTGGTCGGGGAGGTCGCCGACGCCGACACCGTGCTGCTCGGCCTGCCGATCTACAACTACGGGGCGCCGAGCACGGTGAAGTCCTGGGTGGACCACCTGATGGCACCCGGGCTCTCCATCGACCCCGAGACCGGGAAGGGCCTCCTGGGCGGCCGCGACTTCGTCGTGGTGGTCTCCCGCGGCGGCGGGTACGGCGAGGGCGCCCCGCGCCAGGGCTGGGACCACGCGACGGCGTGGCTGCCCCACGGTGTGGCGATGGTCGGGCTGGAGCCGCGGTTCATCACCACCGAGCTGACGCTTGCCGGGACCAACCCCGCGATGGCCGGGCTGGTGCCGCTGGCGGAGGAGAGCCGCCGCCAGGCCGAGGCCGAGATCGACGACCTGTGGGCACCCGCGGCCGTCACCGCCTGAGCCGCCGCCCGAGCCGCCGCTCACGGCGTAATTCCCCACGTCGCGGCCCCGTGCTCCCGTAGAGTTGCGGGGTCGCGACGACGAAGGAGAAGCCGTGGAGGAGTCGCCGGTCCTGGACCAGTCCGTACGCCGGTCGGGCGCGCTCATCGACTACCTGGCCCGCCATCTTCGCCGGCGCAGCGAGTCCGCGCTGGCCCCGCTCGACCTGCGCACCCGGCACCTGGTGGCGCTCACCGTGCTGCGCGACCGGGCCGAGATCACGCAGCGCGACCTGGCGACGGCGCTCGTGCTGGACAGCACCAACATCGTCGGCCTGCTCAACGAGCTGGAGGACCGGCACCTGGTCGAGCGCCGCCGGTCCCCGCAGGACCGGCGGCGGCACGTGGTCTCGTTGACCGACGACGGCGTCGCGCTGCTCTGCCGGGCGGAGTCCGCGCTCAGCGCCGTCGAGGACGAGGTCTTCGAGACCCTGGACCCGGCGCAGCGCGCGCAGCTGCACGAGCTGCTGGTGGCCGCGACGTCGTCGGCGGCGTCGGCGGACCCCTTCTGCTGAACCCCGGGTGAGCCGGGTCAGCCCACCTGGACGGTGACGGTGTGCCAGCCCGACGCGCCGTCGGGGGCGGGCGGCGCCTCGG
Organism: Promicromonospora sp. NPDC057488; assembly: GCF_042802395.1. NCBI lineage: Bacteria > Bacillati > Actinomycetota > Actinomycetes > Micrococcales > Promicromonosporaceae > Promicromonospora > Promicromonospora sp. NPDC057488. Next base: position 7,132 of record NZ_JBHVEG010000055.1, on the reverse strand, counting down.
TCTCGGTCTGGACCTGGCCGTCGGCGTCCGTGGCGCGCACGGCCAGGGTGTGGTTGCCCGCGTCGAGGTCGACCGAGACGTGCCACTGGCGCCACGTGTCGGGGCCGACGGTCTCGGCGAGCTCGGCGGTGACCCAGTCGCCGTCGTCGGGCCGGACCTCCACCTTGGCGATGCCGGTGTGCTGCGCCCAGGCCACGCCGGCCACGGTCACGGCGCCGGCGGGCGCCGAGCCGCGCGGCACGTCGATGCGCGACTCGATCTTGATCGGACCGAGGGCGGACCAGCCGCGCGGCGTCCAGTAGCCCTGGTCGGCGTCGAACGTGGTGACCTCCAGCGAGGTGACCCACTTGGTCGCCGAGACGTACCCGTACAGGCCGGGCACCACGAGCCGCGCGGGGAAGCCGTGCTCGACGGGCAGCGGCTCGCCGTTCATGCCGATGGCGAGCAGGCTGTCGCGGTCCGGGTCCTGGAGCACCTCCAGCGGCGTGCCCGCGGTGAACCCGTCGCTGCTGCGGGAGAGCACCATGTCGGCGCCGGCCTGGGGCTTGGCCCGCTCCAGGAGCGCACGGATCGGGTAGCCGAGCCACAGGGCGTTGCCGATGAGGTCGCCGCCCACGGTGTTGCTCACGCAGGCCAGCGTCACGTGGTGCTCCTCGAGCGGCAGCGCCAGGAGCTCGTCCCAGGTGATGGTGAACGGTTCGTCGACCAGGCCACGGACCTCCAGCGACCAGTCCGCCGGGTCGAGCTGCGGCACGATCAGCGCGGTGTCGATCCGGTAGAAGTCCGGGTTCGGCGTGACGTACGGCGTCAGGCCGTCGAGCTCCAGGTCGGCGCCCGCGGGCACGGCGGGCGCCGTGGTGCGCGCGGTGGGCAGGCGCAGCTTCTCGCGGACGGCGCTCACCGCCGTCGAACCCGCCGACAGCACGCGCGAGCCCACGAGCGCCAGCGCGGCGACGCCCACGGCGATGCCGGAGACGGCCAGGAACCCGCGGCGGTCCACCGCGCCGTCCGACGCCGACGACGCCCGCTGAGCCGCCGCCGGGCGCAGCCGCGCGACGGCCGCCCGCAGCAGGAGCACCGCCGCGCCGAGGCCGATGATGCTCGGCAGCGCCCACAGCGCCGTCGCGTCCGGGCGCAGGACGGCGACCATCGCCCCGACCACGCCGACCGCCCCGACGAGCACCGAGCCGACCGGCGGGCGGCGCAGCTCCAGCCAGCCCGCGAGCGCGGCGCCCAGGGCCAGGACCACGCCCATCGTCGCGAGCAGCACCGCCTTGTCGTTGGTGCCGAACCACTGGACGGCGAAGTCCTTGAGCCAGCCGGGCACGGCGTCGATCACGGCGGACCCGCCCGCGAACAGCGTGCTCGAGCCGGGCGCAACGACCGCCGCGACGAGCTCCGCCACGGCGAGCCCCGCACCGCCGGCGAGCACCCCGGCCAGGGCCGCCCAGCCCGCGTCGCCCGGTGAGCGGTCGGCCTGCGGGGCGGCCGGGCTCTCGGTTGCCTGCGTCATGGGCTCAGCCTGGCACGGCTTCCTGGACGGGCCGAGCCCCGGGCGCATTCATGACAGCCTCGTAACAACTGCCGCCGGGTCAGATCCCGGTGCCGCGCACGATCTTCGAGTTGTGCGCCTGGGCGCGCGGCCGGACCGTCACCAGGTCGATGTTGACGTGGTCGGGACGGGACACGGCCCAGGCCACGATGTCGGCGACGTCGTCGGCCACGAGCGGCGTGTAGCCCTCGTAGACGGCGGCGGCCTTCGCGGCGTCGCCGCCGAACCGGACCAGGGAGAACTCCTCCGTCGCCACCGCCCCGGGCGCCACCTCGATGACGCGCACCGGCTCGCCCGCGATCTCCCAGCGCAGCGTCTGGGACAGCATGTGCTCGGCGTGCTTGGCGCCGGTGTACCCGGCGCCGCCCTCGTACGCGCCCTGGGCGGCGGTCGAGGTCATGTTCACGACGTCGGCCACGCCCTTGGCGGCTCCCGCCTCCCGCAGCAGCGGCAGCACGGCCTTGGTCACGCGCAGCGTGCCGAGCACGTTGATCTCGTACATCTGGCGCCAGCCGTCGATGTCGGCGGCCTCCACGCGGTCCAGCCCGAGCGCGCCGCCCGCGTTGTTCACCACGGCGTCCAGCCCGCCGGTCGCGGCGAGGTGCTCCGCGAGCGCGGCGACGGCGGCGTCGTCGGTCAGGTCGACGGCGTAGACCTCGCAGCCGGTCTCCGCCGCGAGCGCCTCCAGCCGGTCCGCGCGGCGCGCGGCGGCCACGACCTGCCAGCCGTCGGCGCGCAGGCGGCGCACGGTGGCGGCGCCGATGCCGGACGACGCCCCGGTCACCAGGGCGCGCCGGGTCGTGGTGGTCTCGGGGCCGGTCCGCGGGGCGGTGCTGTCGCTCATGTCGGCACCCTAACCTCGACGGCGCCCGGGACTGCGGGGTGGTCCGACGCCGAGAGCGAAAGCGCCCGGAACGCGCAGATCAGCCGGTGTAATGTGGCGGCCGGGTCGCGGGCCACGCTTTGGCCCGCCGACGCGGCTCTCGTCGTGAGCCGCTTTCCCGCCCGGACGCGAGATGGCGCGTCGCTGTGCACCCATGGCATCCACGCCGTGGGCTGTTCGTCGACCCCTGGAGACTCCCGCGTGAACCCCCGCGTCCGTCCGTCCCGTCAGTACGCCCTGCCCGCGCTCGCCGCGGCCGCCGTCCTGTCCCTCGCCGCCTGCTCGGCCTCGGCCCCCGGTGCCGCCGACACCGCGGGCGCGTCCCCGGCGTCGGGCGGCTTTCCCGTCACGCTCGACAACTGCGGGTTCGAGACGCAGGTCGAGGCGCCGCCGGAGCGTGTGGTGACCATCAAGTCGTCCACCACGGAGATGCTGCTCGCGCTCGGCCTCGGTGACCGGATCGTCGGCTCGGCGTTCCTCGACGGGCCCGTACCGGACTCGCTGGAGTCCGTGCCCGCCGTCGACGAGCCGTTCGCCGACGAGGCGCCCGGTTCGGAGGCGACGCTCGCCCTGGAGCCCGACCTGGTCTACGCGGGCTGGGAGTCCAACCTGACGGCCGAGACCGCGGGCGACCGCGAGACGCTCGCCAAGCTCGGCGTGGCCACCTACGTCTCCCCCGCCGCCTGCAAGGCGGAGGGGTACATGCCGGACCCGCTCACCTTCGACACGGTGTTCGCGGAGATCGAGGAGGTCGGCTCCCTGTTCGACGCCGACGACGCCGCGGCCGCGCTCGTCGAGGAGCAGCGGGCGGCGCTGGACGCGATCGAGCCCGACGACCGCGGCCTGACGGCGCTGTGGTGGTCCTCGGGCGACGACACCCCGTACGTCGGCGCGGGCATCGGCGCGCCCCAGATGATCATGGACGCCGCCGGGCTGACCAACGTCTCGGCCGACGTGCACGACACCTGGACCTCGCTGGGCTGGGAGAACGTGGTGGAGGCCGACCCCGACGTGATCGTGCTGGTCGACGCCGCCTGGAACAGCGCGGACGCGAAGATCGAGGCCCTGGAGGCCAACCCGGCCACCCGCGAGATGAGCGCCGTCAGGGGCGGCCGGTACGTGGTCGTGCCCTTCCCGGCGACCGAGGCCGGCGTGCGGAACGTCGACGCCGTGGCCTCGGTGGTGGACCAGCTGGCCGACCTCGACCGGTGAGCGGCGCGGTGCGGGTGCCCGCCGGGCCGCGGCGGTCGGGGCCCTGGCTCGCCCTGCCCGCGGCGGCGGTCGTCCTGGTGCTGAGCGTCGGCGTCGCGGTGACGATCGGCCCGGCGGACCTGGCCCTGGCCGAGGTCGGCCGGTCGGTGGCGACGCACCTCGGGCTGGGCGGGCTGCTCGGCCTGGATCCGCTGCCCGCGCTGCGCGACGGCATGGTGTGGCAGCTGCGGATGCCCCGCATCCTCACGGCGGCGGCGGTCGGGGCCGGCCTGGCGGTGTGCGGCGCGGTGATGCAGTCGCTGACGCGCAACCCGCTCGCCGACCCGTACCTGCTCGGGCTGTCGTCGGGTGCGTCGCTGGGCGCCGTGCTGGTGCTGCTGGCCGGTGTGCCGCTGCTGCTGCCGGTCGCGGCGTTCGCCGGGGCGGTCGGCGCGCTGGCCCTCGCGCTCACCCTGGCGGGCGCGCTGGGCACCATCACGCCCACCCGGACGGTCCTGGCGGGGCTGGCGATCAGCCAGCTCTGCGCCGCGGCGGTGTCGTTCGTGATCTTCTGGTCGGCCAAGGGCGACGCGTTCCGCGAGGTGCTGTCGTGGCTGATGGGCTCGGTCGCGTCGGCGACCTGGACGTCCGTGGCGATCGCCGGGGGCGCCGTCCTGGTGCTCGGCACGCTGCTCGCGCTGACCGGGTCCGTGCTCGACGCGTTCACGTTCGGCGACACCGCGGCCGCCGCCCTCGGCGTCCCCGTCAACCGCGCCCGCTGGATCCTGCTGATCGGCGTCGCGCTGCTGACCGGGGCCCTCGTGTCGCAGAGCGGGTCCATCGGGTTCGTCGGGCTGATCCTGCCGCATGCGGTGCGGCTGTTCACGGGCGCGCGGCACCGGCTGCTGCTGCCGCTGTCCGCGCTGGCCGGCGCGTCGTTCCTGGTCTGGGCGGACACCCTGGCTCGCACCGTGTTCGAGCCGCGGGAGCTGCCGGTCGGCATCGTCACCGCGGCGATCGGCGCCCCGGTCTTCGCGTTCCTCCTCTGGAAGGGAAACCAGCGGTGAGTGGTGGACACCTGCGGGACTCCGCCTCGCCGGGCGCCGGGCTGGCGGTCGACGGCGTGTTCTGGGAGATCGGCTCCCGGGTGATCCTGGACGACGTCGGGGTGCTCGCCCCGGGCGGGACCGTCACGGGGCTGCTCGGGCCGAACGGGTCGGGCAAGTCGACCCTGCTGCGGGTGCTGGCGGGGGCGCAGCAGGCGGGCCGGCCCGGGTCGGGCGACGCCGCGGCGCCGGCGCCGGCCTCCGGGCCGGACGTCACGTTCGACGGCGCCGACCTGGCCGCCCTGCCCCGCCGCGAGCGCGCCCGCGTGCTCGCCCTCGTGGAGCAGGACGCCACGACCGACCTGCCGCTGACGGTGCTCGACGCGGTGCTGCTGGGCCGCATCCCGCACCGCTCGCTGCTGGCGGGCGACTCCGACGCGGACCGCGCGGCCGCGCACGCGGCCCTCGACGCCGCGGGCGCCAAGGAGCTCGCGGACCGCGAGGTGGGCACCCTGTCCGGCGGCGAGCGCCAGCGCGTGCACATGGCCCGGGCCCTGGCCCAGACGCCGCGCCTGCTGCTGCTCGACGAGCCGACCAACCACCTGGACATCTCGGCCCAGCTGCACGCCATGCGGGTGCTGCGGGACCTCGCGGCGGACGGCGTGACCGTCGTCGCCGCCCTGCACGACCTGAACCTCGCCGCCTCGACCTGTGACCACCTGGTGCTGCTCGACCACGGCCGCGTGGTCGCGGCGGGACCGGTCGCCGAGGTGCTCGTCCCCGAGGTGCTGGAGCCGGTCTACGGCGTGCGGGTGGACGTGCTGCGCCACCCCCGGACGGGCCGGCCGGTGCTCTCCTTCGAGCGCGGCTGACGCCCTGGCCACGACGGATCCCGCTCCTGGGCTGACGGATGCGGCGGCCGGGTCCATGATGGGAGCCATGGCCGCACCAGATTTCGTCGTCCAGGCAGCGAAGGTCCTCAACCCGTGGGTGCTCCGGGTGGCGGGGCGTGTCCCGCCGTGGGTGGTCCTGCACCACGTGGGCCGCCGCTCGGGCGCCGAGTACCGCACTCCCCTGGTCGCGTTCGCGGCCCGGCCCGACGAGCAGGTCCTGGCGGTGCTGCCGCTGCCGTGGGGCTCCGGCACCGACTGGGCCCGCAACACCATGAGCGCCGGCACGGTGCGCCTGACCCGCGGCGGGTCCGAGTTCGTGGTCAAGGACGTGCGGCTCGTGCCCGCGTACGAGGCCGTCGGCTGGCTCGCGACCGTGCCGTCCCGGCTGCTGTCGGCGGTCGGCGTCGAGGAGTGCCTGGTGGGGACGCTGCACAAGGGATGATCCGGGTGTCATCGGACACCCCGGCGCGGGAGTATGTTTCGCGTCGTGATCTTGCGCACAGCCACACTGTCTGATGCCGCCGCGGTCGCCCAGGTGCACCACACCACCTGGGTCTCGACCTACGGGGCGATCCTCCCGCCCGAGTTCTGGGCCACGGCCACGCTCGAGCGCCGCACCGCGACGTGGGAGCGGTGGCTGTCGAACGGCGCGGCGCCCGTCGTCGCGGACGCCGACGGCGAGGTGGTCGGCATCGCGATGGCCGGCGACGCCGTCGAGCAGGAGGACGTCGCCCCCGTTCGCGCCCGGCAGCTCTACCTGCTGTACGTGCTCGCGGCGTACCACGGGACCGGCGTCGGGCAGGCGCTGCTGGACGCCGTCGTGCCGCCCGGGACCCCTGCCCAGCTGTGGGTCGCCGAGGACAACCCGCGGGCGCGCCGGTTCTACGAGCGCAACGGGTTCGTCATGGAGGGCGCCCGGGTGGTCGACACGAGCACCGCTGACCTGGCAGAGGTCCGGATGGTCAGGTAGTCGGGTTACCGTTCCCCCCATGTCTGACTTCCACGTCCGCGCCTCGACCCCCGACGACGCCGTCGGCATCGCCGCCGTGCACTGGACCACCCGGCGCGCGATGTTCGAGGATCTGCTGCCGCCCGAGCACTGGAACACCGAGACCCTCGGTACCCGGACCGAGGGGTGGATGCGGATCCTGGCCGCCGGCAACAAGGCGCTCGTCGCCGAGGTGGGCGACAAGATCGTCGGCTTCGCGATGAAGAACCCGTCCGGCCCGCACCTCGGGCAGCCGCCGGCCAAGGCGATCGAGCTGCACGAGCTGTACGTCGACCCGGCCTTCCACGGCACGAACGTGGGGCACGCGCTGCTGGAGAACATCCTGCCGCCCGGCACGTCGGCCCAGGTCTGGACGTTCGCGTCGAACCCGCGGGCGCGCAAGTTCCTGCAGCGCGCCGGCTTCCTGCCCGACGGCGTCACGGCCACCGACCCGGACACGGACCTGCTGGAGGTCCGCCTGGTCCGCTGAGGCTCGCAGCCTCGGCGGGCGGTCGGCGGATCGGGGTGGTCGGCAGAATGTCAGGTGGTCGGCAGCTCGGAATGCCGACCACCTGACCT
>NZ_JBHVEG010000054.1:0-36073 GCF_042802395.1 Promicromonospora sp. NPDC057488 | reverse complement strand
GTCCCACGATGGACCGGTCTCGACGCAGGCGACCGAAGTCGCTTCAGCTGGTGCCCTAGGCGACGAGCGCGCGGCTCGTGACGTCCAGCCAGCCTTCCGCGCGCAGGAGCTGTTCCGCACCGCGCGAGCGCAGGCCGCGCTCGCACACCACGACCACCGGAGCGTCGGCCGGGTGGTCCAGCAGCTCGGCCGGGAAGCGGCCGGCCGCGAGATCCTCCAGCCGCGCGTGGACCGCGCCGGGCACGGCGCCCGGGACCAGGCCGACGTCGAGGAGCAGGACGTCGGCGGACGGCGGCGGAGCGGGGACCGGAGCGGCACCTGGAGCGGCGACCGAGGCCTCCGTGACAGGGTTCGCGGCGGAGGGCGCGGCGGGAACCGCGTCCGGCCCCTCCGCGGACGACGACGGCGCCGCCAGCTCGATCGTGTCCCACCCCGAGGTGCGCGCGTCGTAGGCCAGCAGCCGGCCCAGCGCCGGGTCCGCCGTGCCGGTCAGGAGCTTGACCGCCTCCACCGCCATCGTCGAGCCGACGACGCCGCACGCCGGGCTCAGCACGCCCACCGTCTCGCAGGAGTCCCCCTCGGGCGGCTGCGGGCCGAACACGTCGGGGTACGTGATCGCGTGCCCGTCCGGCGCGGCCGACCAGAACACGCTCACCTGGCCGTCCCAGCCCAGCACCGTGCCCCAGACGACGGGCAGGCCGAGCCCCGCGGCGGCGTCGGACACGGCGTAGCGCGTCTCGAACGTGTCGGAGCCGTCGACGACCAGGTGGTAGCCCGCCAGGATCGCGGCGGCGTTGTCCCTCGTGAGCCGCTCGCGGTGGGCGATCACCTCGACCTCGGGGGCCAGCCCCCGCAGCGCCTCGGCGGCCGACTCGGTCTTGCCGCGCCCGACGTCGGCGGCGGTGTGCAGCAGCTGGCGCTGCAGGTTGGAGACGTCGACGGCGTCGTCGTCGATGATGCCGAGCGTGCCCACGCCCGCCGCCGCGAGGTACTGGAGCACCGGCGAGCCGAGGCCGCCCGCGCCCACCACGACGACGCGCGACGCGGCCAGCCGCTCCTGGGCGGCCAGGCCGAAGCCGTCGAGCAGGAGGTGCCGCGCGACCCGGCGCCGCTCGGCGGGCCCGAGCCCGCGTGCGGGGATCACGAACGGCTCCATCACGTCATTCCACCACCTCGGAGGGGGCCGGCGCACCCTCCCCTTCGAAGCCTAGGTTTCTCCGCTTTCGGCTGCCGCAAAGCGGAGAAACCTAGGCCTCGAAGGAGAGCGTGTCCGCCGGAAAACCAGCTCAGGCCTTGCGCTTGCGAATCTCCGCCGCGGCCTGCGGGAGCACGTCGGCGAGCTGCCCCACGACGGCGAAGTCGCAGATCTCGAAGATCGGCGCCTCCGGGTCGCTGTTCACGGCGACGATCACCTGGGACGCCTGCATGCCGCCCCGGTGGTGCGGCGCACCCGAGATTCCGGCGCCGATGTAGACGCGCGGGGCGATCGTGACGCCGGTCTGCCCCACGTAGGAGTCCCACCAGCCCTCGAAGGCCGCGTCGCGAGACGCGCCGACGGCCGCGCCGAGCGCGTCCGCGAGGTCCTCGACGGGACCGAAGTCGCCGTCGGTGCCGCGCCCGCCGGCCACCACCACGGCGGCCTGGTCCAGCGGCGGCCGGCCGCTCGTGTCGGCCTTGACCGTCCGGGACAGCAGCGTGACCGGGGAGGCGGCGACCTCGACGGCGTAGCCCTCGGTCACCGGCTCGACGGCGGCCGGCGCGGGCTGCGCGACCGCGGAGTTGGCGCGGACCGTCACCACGGCGACGTCGGCGGTCACCGCGCACTCGGTGTCCCACGAACCGGCGAAGACGCGCTTGCCGGCCACGACGCGGCCGTGCACGTCGCGCAGCGAGGAGGCGTCGATCACCAGGCCGGCGCCCAGGTCGTGGGCGGCGAGCGCGGCGGCCTCCTTGGCGGCGAACGACGTGGGCAGCAGCACCACGTCGGCGTCGGTCAGGCGCACGGCGGCGGCCAGCGCGGCCGCGACGACGGCGGGCAGGTGCCGCTCGTCGCCGCTCACGCAGGAACCGGCGCGGGCCGGCTCCGCCTGGTGCACGGTCTCGACGCCGTACGCGCCGAGCTGCGCCAGCACCTCGACGGTCGGCGCCTCCAGGGCGACTGCCTCGACCCGGCCCAGGCCGCGGGCGATGGTGAGCAGCTCCAGGGTGCTGGTGCGGACCTCGGTCGCGGGGTCGAGCAGGACCAGGACGGTGCGGTTGGTCATCGTGTCTCTCAAACCAGGTCGTTGCGGATCAGGAAGTCGGCCAGCGCCACGCCGCCCTCGCCCTTGTCGGTGACGAGCTCCACCTCGGGGCGCGCCGGGCGGGGCGCCGCCGACAGCGTCTCGGTGCGGGCGCCCGCGCTGCCCGTCACGGCGGGGTCGAGCCCGAGGTCGGCCGGCGACCAGACCTCGATCTCCTTGCTGCGGGCCGCCATGATGAGCTTGAACCCCGGGAACCGCGGCTGGTTGGCCCCGTCCGTCACGGACAGGACGGCCGGCAGCGGCGCGGTCAGGGACTCGGTGACGTCGTCGATCTCGCGGGTCACCGTCAGCACGCCGTCGGCCAGCTCGACCTTCTTGGCGAGGTTCAGCGTCGGCAGGCCGAGCTCGGCGCCCAGCAGCGTCGGGACCACGGAGCCCAGGCCGTCCAGGGCGGCCATGCCGGTCACCACGAGGTCGACGGGCGCCTGCTCGCCCAGCCTGCGGACGGCTGCGGCGAGCACCGCGGCGGTGCCGAAGTAGTCGGAGCCGGCCAGGGCGTCGTCGGATACGCGGATGCCGCGGTCCACGCCGAGCTGGAACGCCTTGCGCAGCGCGACGTCGCCGTCGGGGCCGGCCATCGTGACGACGACGACCTCGCCCTCGTCGGGCCCGAGGCGGCCGGCCTCGCGCTCGGCCTCGACCAGGCGCAGGGCGGCCTCGATCGCGTTCTCGTCCAGCTCGTTGAGGGTGCCCTCCCCGGCGGTGCGCACGACGCGGCCCTCGGAGAAACCACGCTCCGTGTTGATGTCCGGGACGTACTTTGCGGTGACCACGATGCGCATGGGGTAACCGTACGACGTCGGGCGGCGTGGGACTGCCTCGTCTGCCGGGTGGGCAGGTCCTACCAGTCGATGCGCTTCCCGTCCGGGCCGATCACCATGTCAGGGGTGGTCTCGTGCAGGAGATCGATGTCCGGCGGGGTCGTGTACGTGCCGACGGCGAAGTCGTCCGTGGGTTCGCACTCCTCGCTCGACTGGCCCTCCGAGGTAACCCGCCAGCTCCCCTGGGCGTCGCTCACCCAATACTCGTGCTCGACGAAGTGTTCCTGCTCGATCCGGTACGCGCCGTCCAGCTTCTGGACCTCGCCCAGGGCGAACGTGTCACGGACAGCGAGTGTCAAGCGCGGAGCCACCCTCTGACAGACACGCACCTCGAAGGTGTGCTCCTGGCCCGTGCGCTTCACGACTTCGGCCACCGTGAACGACGGCGGGCCTTCCCACAGGTCCGCGCTGTCGACCGGTGATGAGTCGATCGCCTGTGCGGTCGACCTGGCCCAGCTGAGCGCCGTTGCGTGCGTCGTGATCTCGGTCAGTGCGGGATCGGAGTAGTTGAAGGCGTTGTCCGCGGCGTACTTCTGAACGACGTAGTCCCTGACGACCTGCACGCGCGGGTCGTCCTCAAACTCGCCCGTGTCGCTGCCCTGCCACTCGACCTCGGCATGCACAGGTAGGGCAGCCGAGCCACACCCGGCGAGCAGCCCTGCCAGTGCACCGGCAACGAGGGCGGTGCTCAAAGTCCTGTTCATGTACCGCTCTCGCCTTCTTGTTCGGCCAGGTTGATCCAGGCCCCGTAGGTGCTGGAGAACGCTGTGTTCTTCCGGTCGACGAACTCCGCCACGCCCAACGACTGCTGCCCGTGCACTCCGACGTACGCGTCGTAGGCGGTCGAGGACTTGTCGGCCAGGTCGTCAGCCATGCCCGCCATGCGGGCCCGCTCAGTTTGCTGGACCTTCTCGACCTGGGTGGCAAGGTGAGCGTCGGCGATCTCGTTGATCCTGTCCATAGACCAGTTCACGACGAACTCAGGGGCGACCTTCTTCGCCCCGGCGCCGAGGGCCGCGGTTCCCAGGTCGACCGCGCCCTGCACCTGCCGGTCCTCCCGTAGCGCCTCCTCGCTCACGGCAACCAGCCGGGCGCCCTCCAGAGCGCCGTCGACCTGGAACATGAGGTTCGCGTTCTCACCCGACTCCAGCTCGCTCGTGGACCCGAACGACGCCCGCACGCTCTCGCTGAACTCGGCCGAGGCCCGGTTGGCGACCGTCATCCCCGCGTCCTGCGCCAGCACCGGCCCCAGCGCCCTAGCCAGCTCCTTCGGCGTCGCATTCACCACCGGCACCGGCCCGTCACCGCCCACCAGTGTCACGTTCCCGTGCCCGACGCCGGACGGTTCTCCGATCACGCCGTTGACAGCAAACTGAGGCAGTTGCTGCAGCATCGCACCTGCCAGTCGCTCGGCCCCCTGCGGGGTGAGCCGGCCCGGGACCAGGCCTTCGTTGACCGCGAGCTGCTCAAAGATCTCGGTGGACAAGAGAGCCACTCTCTCCTGGGTGTCTTTGTCGCCCCCTCCCCCCAGCAGCGACCCGTCGGCGTGCTGGGCCCCGGACCACAGGTCGGCCACGGTTTCGGTCCGGCCCTGCCGATCCATACCGACCTCGCTGAAGTAGTGCGCCACCCGCTCAGCTCCCAGAGTGTGGCCACTCAGCGGGTCGTCGCCCTCTGCGGTGAGCCAGTCCAACGCCGCATCCGGATACTTCGCCAGGGTCGACAACACGACCGTGCTCTCGTCCCACCACAGCACGTCCTCGTCCCCGCCGGAGAGCGGCTGATCGGCGAGGTAGGCGATCCCTGGCTGGCGTGGCACCACGCCCGTGCCCCGCTCCCACAGGTCCAGCTCGTCGGCCATCGCGACGGTCAGCGCCCGACCCATCAGCTCCTGATCACGTTCCGCGAACAGGAACCCCACCGGTGCACCGTCACGGCTGGCGCTCACCCCGCCCATCAGGCCCTGCGCGAACTCTCTCGCCCTGGCCTCACCGGTCGGCCCACGACCGTCCCAGACCCGGCTGGCCCGGACGACTCCCGCACGCACCGCGACCAACGCCGCCAGCGCGGCCTCCCCATAGGTGGCGTCGTCCCGCTGGTGGTAAGCGTCGGCGGCGATTCGGCTCATCGCACCGGCCACCGCGGCGCCCCCGGCGGCGGCGACCGCGGACGGCATGATCCTTGTGCCTCCGAACAACTCCGTCGCCAGTACCAACGCCTGCGCGTCCGAGCTGTCAGAGTCCATCGCACCCGCGTCGACCAGTGCGTCGGTGACCAGCCTCCGGCGTACCTGGGCCGGCAGGTCCGACTCGTGGATCGCGTCGGCCATCAGGTCCCGCTGCCATACCGGCAGGGCGTTCCACCACGCCAGCACCTCGGCCGGCGACGCGGTCCGGAGCCACCGCCGGTCCGGGACGAAGCCGGGCGAGCCCGGCAAGGAGCGGAATTCCTGTCCGACGCCGCCGAAGGATCCGGCCGGGCCGCGACCCTGACCGTGCAGCCCCCGCGCCAGCGCCTCGTCGGCGGCATGCAGCTGGTCCATGACCGTGCGCGCCCGCGCCACGAGCCCCTCGTGGTACTCGACCAACCGTCTCGCCTCCGGATCGAGCGCCGCCGCCAGCGTCGTGGCGGGCCAGGCCTCACCCCGCAGCGCCACGGTCCGCCGCAGGCTCTCGGTCTCCCGCTCCGCGTTCTCCAGCCGCGTCTTGCAGGCCGAGACCTCCTCCACCCAGGTATCCATCTGACCGGCCCCGGCGACGAACGCCTCGCGCTCGTCCTGGCCACGGGTTCTGACAGCCGCCATCCTCGCGATCAGGTCGGGCGCCTCCGGTGCACCGTAGAAGTCGCCCAGGAGCTGCCAGGTGCCTTGCGCCTCCAGGGTCGCGCTCGACGCCCTGTCGCCCAGCTGCCGGGCCAGGGCCGCCTGGTGCGCCACCCACTCGATCCCCAGCGACCAGGAGCGGTACGGGAACCTGCCCACGTCGATCAGCCCGTCCGGGTCCTGGAGGTCTGCGGATGTCACCACGCGCGCCCGCTCCCGCCGGGGCCGTCCCCGCCGGACGGCTGCGCGCGCCGCGCCGCCTCGTCGGTCTGCCGAGCCATCTCGCGATCACCCGTCTCGTAGATCTCGATCACCTCGCCCGCGCCAAGGATCACGGCATCCGCCCTGGAGCGCAGTGTCTCGACGGCGTCCGCACGGTCCTCGAAGAACACGCTGACCGCACCACCCACGAGCAACGAGCCTGCGTCGCCTGCGTCGACGGCCCGCGCCTCGCGTGCGACGGTCGCAAGGTCCGCGACACGATCACCCGCCTGCCGCAGGACGCGGCGAGCCGACGTCGGCTCCATGCTGAACTTCATCCCCCGCCTCTCCGACAGCCTCCGGGAGCACCACCACCGGTGGTGTCAGGACGGTCGATCCGCTTCCACCCCTGACCGGCCCGAGCCCATGAGAGCGCGCCACGGGCGAAAATTACAAGACCGCCCACAGTACGGCAACGAAAAACCGTGGTGTCCCGGGCCCGGCCCGGCGGTTTGCCCACTGCTCCACGTGCCACGATGGGCGGATGGCCGTATCGAGACCACAGGACGCAGAACCGGGATCCACCACCGCGACCCCGCAGCGGGCTCCCGGCGACCCGGTCCCCCGCCCCGTCGTCCGGCCGCTGATCCGGCCCACGGCCCGCCGCAGCCACGTGCCGCCGCTCGGCGTCTACGTCACGCCCGACGGCGGCATCGACGCGGCGGTCCTCGCGTCGCACGCGACCGCCGTGGACCTGTGCCTGATCGACGTCACCGACCCGGCCCTGGACGAGCACGACCCGGCCCGGTACCGCGAGCGCCGGTTCGAGATGGTGGGCCCGGTGTACGGCGTCTGGCACACGCACGTGCCGGACGTCGCTCCTGGTCAGCGCTATGGCTTCCGGGTGTACGGACCGTGGGAGCCGCGCGCGGGGATGCGGCACAACCCGGCCAAGCTGCTGGCCGACCCGTACGCCCGCGGGTTCGCGGGGCGGCTGCGGTACGGGCCCGAGGTGATCGGGTCGGTGAGCACGGAGCGCGAGGACGGCTGGTGGCTCGGCGACCCGTACGGCCCGCCGGACGAGACCGACTCGCTGGCGTACGTGCCGCACTCGGTCGTCGTCGGGCAGCTGCCGCCGCCCCCTCCCCTGACCCGGCCGCGCGTGCCGTGGGCCGAGACGGTGGTCTACGAGGCGCACGTGCGCGGGCTGACGATGCTGCGCGAGGACATCCCCGAGGAGCTGCGGGGCACCTACGCGGGCATGGCGCACCCGGCCGTCGTCGAGCACCTGAGGAGCCTCGGGGTCACGACGCTGGAGCTGCTGCCGATCCACAAGAGCGTGGCCGAGCCGCGGCTGGCGGCGCACGGGCTGACGAACTACTGGGGCTACAGCACGCTCGGGTTCTTCGCGCCCAACGCGGCGTACGCGACCCGGGCCGCGCAGGAGCAGGGCGCCGAGGCCGTGCTGGACGAGGTGCGCGGCATGGTGCACCTGCTGCACGAGGCGGGCATCGAGGTGCTGCTCGACGTGGTCTACAACCACACGTGCGAGGGCGGCGACGACAGCCTGCACCTGGCCTGGCGCGGTCTGGACAACCCGGTCTACTACCTGCACGACGGCGCCTCGCCGGCGGCTCTCGCGGACGTGACGGGCACGGGCAACTCGCTGGACTTTCGGCGTCCGCGGGTGATCCAGCTCGCCCTGGACTCGCTGCGCTACTGGGCGCAGACCGTGGGCGTGGACGGCTACCGGTTCGACCTGGCGGTGACGCTGGGCCGGGGCACCGTGGGGTTCGACCCGGACCACCCGTTCCTGGTGGCGCTGCAGACGGACCCGGTGCTCTCGGGCCTCAAGCTGGTCATGGAGCCGTGGGACGTGGGGCCGGGCGGCTGGCAGACGGGCTCGTTCCCGCCGCCGATGGCGGAGTGGAACGACCGGTTCCGCGACGCCGCGCGCGGGTTCTGGCTGGACGCGCCCAAGCAGGGCGTGCGCGGGCAGGAGATGCGCGGGCTGCGCGACCTGGCCACGCGCCTGGCCGGGAGCGCCGACCTGTTCGGGCCGGGTGACCCGCCGCTGGTGCGCGGCCCGGTCGCGTCGGTGAACTACGTGACGGCGCACGACGGCTTCACGCTGGCCGACCTGGTGGCCTACGACCACAAGCACAACGAGGCGAACGGCGAGGACAACCGGGACGGCTCGGACAACAACCTGTCGTGGAACCACGGCATCGAGGGCCACACGTCGTCGGGCGACGACGCGACCACGGAGCCGTGGCAGGCGATCGTGCCGCCGCGCCGCAAGTCGCAGCGCAACCTGCTGGCCACGCTGCTGCTGGCGGCGGGCACGCCCATGCTGACGGCGGGCGACGAGCTGGGCCGCAGCCAGGGCGGCAACAACAACGCGTACGTGCAGGACAACGAGACGTCCTGGATCCGGTGGGCCGTGGACGACGCCGCCACGGACCTCCTGGAGACCACGCGCTACCTGCTGGCGCTGCGGCGCGAGCACCCGGCGCTTCGCGCGGACTCGTTCTACCTGGGCTCGCCCCGCCCGCACGAGACCGACCCGGACCTGCTCTGGTACTCCGAGACGGGCGCGCCCATGGAGGTGGACACCTGGAACCAGCCCGGGCGGCGCGTGCTGCAGATGCTGCGGCCGGGCCCGGCGGCGGGCGACGCCGACGTGCTGCTGGTCATCAACGGCGGCCTGGACGACGTCGAGATGACGCTGCCGCCGCGCGACGGCGCGGCGCCGTGGGAGCTGGTCTGGGACTCCGCGTGGGACGCCCCCGAGGTGCCCGACGACGAGCGGGGCCCGCGCACGTCGGTGACGCTGGACGCGCTGAACATCAACGTGCTGCTGTCGCAGGGCGACCGTCCTGGCTAAGGTGCCCACATGACTGACTCCGTCCACAACAAAGACGTTGCCACCACGGGGAACACCGACGTCATCGTCATCGGGGCGGGCCTGTCCGGCCTCGTCACGGCGACCGAGCTGACCGCTGCGGGCAAGCGCGTGGTCCTGCTCGACCAGGAGCCGGCCGCCTCGCTGGGCGGGCAGGCCTGGTGGTCGTTCGGCGGGCTGTTCCTGGTCGACTCGCCGGAGCAGCGCCGGCTCAAGGTGCGCGACTCCGCCGAGCTCGCGTTCTCCGACTGGCTGGGTTCCGCGCAGTTCGATGCCGGCGCCGAGCGCGGCGAGGGCCCGGACCGGTTCGGGTACGAGTGGGCCAAGGGGTTCGTCGAGTTCGCCGCGGGCGACCTGCGGCCCTGGCTGCACGCCAAGGGCGTGCGCTGGTTCCCGCTGGTGCAGTGGGCGGAGCGCGGCGGCTACCCCGCCGGCGGGCACGGCAACTCGGTGCCGCGCTTCCACGTCACGTGGGGCACCGGCCCGGCGGTCGTCGAGCCGTTCGTCGCCGCGGCGCACGAGGCCAACCGGGCCGGCCTGCTCGACCTGCGGTTCCGGCACCGGGTCACCTCCCTGGTGGTCACCGACGGCCGCGTCACCGGCGTACGCGCCGAGATCCTGGCCGACGACGACGCCGGGCGCGGCGAGCCGTCCAGCCGCGCCGTGACGGGCGAGGTCGAGCTGTCCGCGCAGGCCGTCGTGATCGCCAGCGGCGGCATCGGCGCCAACCACGACCTGGCCCGGGCCCGCTGGTCCACGGGTGCCGGGCACCTGCCCGGGCGCATGCTGTCGGGCGTGCCGGACTCCACGGACGGGCTCATGCTGGGCGTCGCCGCCGAGTCCGGTGCCGCCCTGGTGCACGAGGACCGCATGTGGCACTACCCGGAGGGCATCGCGAACCACTCGCCGGTCTGGACGCAGCACGGCATCCGCATCCTGCCCGGCCCGTCGTCGCTATGGCTCGACGCCGACGGCAACCGGCTGCCCGGCCCGCTGTTCCCCGGGTTCGACGCCCTCGGCGCGCTCCAGCACGTGACCACCCGCGGCGACGACCACTCCTGGTTCGTGCTGAACAAGACGATCATGGAGAAGGAGTTCGCGCTGTCGGGCTCCGAGCAGAACCCGGACCTGACCGGCAAGTCCGTGCCGCTGCTCCTGGAGCGGGTGCGCGGCCGGTCGGTGCCGGTGCGCACCTTCGCGGAGCAGTCGGACGAGTTCCTCTGGGCCGACACCCCCGCGGAGCTCGCCGCCAAGATGAACGCGCTCACGGATGCCACCGAGGGGTCCAGCGGGCACGTCGACGCCGACGCGCTGGCCGCGCTGATCGCGGCCCGCGACGCCCAGGTCGCCACCGGGCTGGGCAAGGACCCGCAGGTCGTGGCGACAGCGGCCGCGCGGCACTTCGTCGTGGACAAGACCATCCGCGTCTCGCCGCCGCGGGCCCTGACCGCCCCGCAGGACGGGCCGCTGCTGGCCGTGCGCCTGTCGGTGCTGACCCGCAAGACGCTGGGCGGCCTGTGGTGCGACGAGACCGGCCGCGCCCTGACGCCCGACGGCGAGGTCCTGGAGGGGCTGTGGGCCGTCGGCGAGGCCGCGGGCTTCGGCGGCGGCGGCTCGCACGGCCACCGCGCCCTGGAGGGCACCTTCCTGGGCGGCTGCCTCTTCACGGGCCGCACCACGGCCCGCGCCCTGGCTGCGGCGCTGTAAGGAGGTGAGCGGGCACTCATCAGGCCGCAGAGGGCTGTATCCGCCGCGGTAACGGTCGCCCCCGGCCTGATGAGTGCCCGCTCAGCTCCGTCGTCGGGGCTCAGCTCAGCGGAGGAGGGCCTGGTTCTCGTCCAGGGCCACCAGCACCGCGCCCTGGGAGCACGCCGCCACGAGGGCGGCGGGCCAGTCGCCCGTCAGCGGGACAGACTCGACGTCCGGGGCGCCCGCGACGTCGGCCCCGTCGCCCGGGCGCAGGCCCGTCACGCGCGCCGTCCCGCCGCGGCCCAGCAGCTCCCGGACCGGCTCGGGACGGTCGAAGAACGCGTGCGTCGGCGCGTTGGAGTCCAGGGCGTCCGCGAGCCGCTCCAGGTCCCGGGCCGCGAGCCGCAGCACGGGGGCCACCCACGCGGAGTTCTCGGTGACCATGGCCTCGGTGCGGCGCGGGTCCGTGAGGCCCACCCGCGTGCCGTCGCGGAACGAGCCCGCGGCCAGCCGCAGCGCGACGTCGCGCACCGGGGCGCTCGCCACCGAGCCGAGGAGCTGGGTGGCCAGCACGTGCGGCACGTGGGACACGAGCGCGACCGCCTCGTCGTGCAGCTCGTCGGTCAGCACCGCCGCCGTGCCGCCCAGCGGACCCGTGACCAGGCTCAGCACCTGGAGCAGCCGCGCCGGGTCGGTCCCGCCGGTCACCGTCACCGCCCACGGCACGCCCTGCATCAGGCCGGCCGACGACGCCGCGAAACCGCTGTGCTCGGTCCCCGACATCGGGTGCGCACCGACATACCGCTGCCCCAGCCCGGCCTCCGTGACCGCGTCCCGCACGGGACCCTTGACCGAGCCGACGTCGGTCACGGTCGGGTCCCAGCCCGGTTCGTCAGCCAGCGCCTCGGCGAGCTCGCCGGCCACCGACCGCATGGCCCGCAGCGGCGGGGCGAGGATCACGAAGTCGGGCCGGTTGGCGGCCAGGCGGGCGACGTCGTCGGCGACCGTGAGGCCCGCCGCGCGGGCCGCGCCGCCGGAGGCCGGGTCGGTCGCGACCACCGGCACGCCCGCCGCCTGGAGGGCGCGCGCGAGCGAGCCCCCGACCAGCCCCAGCCCGACGATGCCGACACTCACCACAGCAGGCCCCGCTCGCGCGCCGGCGCCTCGTCCTTGGCCGACACCGAGCCGACGGGGACGTGGTCCGGGTCGAGCACGCCGTCGAGCGCCCGGAAGCCGGCGCCGGCGGGGAACAGGCCGAGCGTCTTGAGGGCGTCGCCCGCGGCGAGCAGGTCGCCCAGCACGTCCCGCGCGCCGGGGGCCCAGGGCGCCTCGTCGAACGTCACCACGAACACGTACTTGCTCTCCTGCGCCTTCAGCGGGCGCGTGATCAGGCTCGACATGTTCACACCCCGGTCGCCGAACGCGGCGGTGATCCGCGCCAGCACACCCGGCCCGGTCACCGACGGGGTGATGGCCAGCATCGTCTTCCAGTCCGTCTCGCCGGCCGCGCGCGACCGCGCCAGGTGCGCGGCGGCGGCGCCGCGGCGGGTCAGCGCCAGGAACCGGGTCCGGCCGCCGCGGAAGTCCTCCACCGCCGTCGCATACGTCTGCAGGCCGTACAGCTCGCCGCAGATCGTGGGGCCCAGGGCGATCGTCCCCGGTCCGGCGTCGCGACAGGCCGCCGCGTTGGACGACGCCGGAGCGGTCCCGAGCCCTGTGCCGGTCACGAACCCGGAGCACTGGGCCAGCCCGTGGGGGTGGGCGGAGACCTCAGTCAGCTCGCCGTGGTCGGGTCGCACGAACGCGTCGAACGACACGTCGAGCGCCACCTCGTCGACGGCCACGACGTCCGCGCTGGACAGCAGCGTGTCCAGGGACGGCACCACGTAGCCCTCGACGGAGGACTCGATGGCGACCACACCGACGTCGGCGCCGCCCGCGGCGACCACGTCGTGCACGTCGCGGACGGTGTCCAGGGGCTCGGCGGTCACGGCGGCGCCGCCGTCGTCCCCGGTGCCCGACGACGCGTGCCCGCGCGCCCACTGCAGCGCGGCCTGGTGCGTGAACGTGCCCTCCGGACCCAGGTACGCGACCCGGGTGCCGCCCGGCGCCGTCATGCCCACCGCGGGGTCAGGGTGTCGGGCCCGGGCACGAACGACTCGCCCGGGAGCACGGCCAGCGTGCGGTGCGCGACGCCGCGGCCGGTCAGGGCGTCGACCAGCACGGACAGCTTGTCGGAGGTAGGGCAGGAGAACGACGCGAAGAACACGTGCGGCCCCTCCGACGACGGCTGGCTGCGCAGGTGGTCCAGGTCCAGCCCGGCGTCCGCGATGATCGCGAGGGTGGGCTGCAGGGAGCCGAGGTGGTCGTCGGCCGGGCCGAACGCGAGCCACACCTGCGCCGGCGTCGTGAACGGGGGCCAGTCGTCCCGGGACTCCAGCAGCCCGTACCAGATGGGACCACCCTCGGCGAGGGCCGCGCTGTCCGGCAGCTCCGCGAAGCCCGCGGGAACCCGCGGGCGCTCGATCACGAGGGACCCGCCCTCGCCGGCGAGCGCGACGCGCTCCTCGACGGTGGTGCGGGTCGGCACCAGGCGCGGGCTCACGCCGAGGCCGCGCAGCACGTTCGCGCAGTCCCGCATGCCCGCCTCGTCGATGACGACCTGACCCACCGTGGCCCCGGCGCCGACCCAGACCCACTGGCCCGGCACCGCGACGGCCGCCGTCATGATGAGCGACGGCGCGCCCTCCAGGAGGGCGCGCTCGAGGCCCGGCGCCGGGTGCTCCGGGTGTCCCAGATGCACCACGGCCGCCAGGGCCTCGATGCTCGCGACCGTGGCGAGCGTGTCCGCCGTGGTCCCGAGGTCGAGCAGCTCGACCGGGTCGTTCCATCCCGCCATCCGCGCGGCAAGCACCGCGTGCGCGGGAGACTCCCGCTCGCTACGTCCAAGCATGTGCCGAACCTACCGCCGCGGAGGCCTCAGAGCCGCACCGTCAGTCGCACACGACGGGGTTGTCGGGGTTGTAGGTGTGGTTGAACGAGTTCTCCTTGACGACCTTGCCGTCGTGCAGCACCTTGCGGGAGATCGTCACGGAGAAGCCGTCCTCGCCGCCGGGGTACGCCTGGCAGTCGGCCGACGAGTCGTGGATCGTCGTGGTGGGCACGACGTTCCGCTTGTCGCTCGTGCTGTCCTGCACCGTGTAGTACTTGGTGCTCCAGATCCGGACCGTCAGCCTGTCGCCCGACACGAAGGCCTGCATGACCGCGCCGTACGGGCTGTCGTTCTTGAACTTCATGTCCTTGGCGCCCACGTAGATCGTGGCCTCCCGGCCCGCGGGGTAGCGGGGGAACCAGAACGAGTGCGCGTGGTGCTCGACGTCGTCGAACCCGGCGAAGAAGCCCGCGTTGAACGACGTCGTGGCCATCTGCGAGAGGCCACCGCCCACGGCCTCCACGTGCCTGCCGTTCTCGATCACGCCGGCGTCGTAGTACCCGTTCTCCAGGGTGATCGGGGCCAGCGCCTCCAGCAGGGAGAACGTCTCCCCCGGCTTGATGAGGTTGCCCGTGACCATCTCGGCGCCGCGCACCAGGTTCTGGGTGCGGATCTGCTCGTTCGTCAGCGGCGTGCTGAACTCCGAGACGATCTCCTTGACGCCCAGGCCCTCGAGCGACTCGACGGTGTCCTTCGGGTCCTGCTCGACGAGCTCGACCGAGGTCTCGCGGTCGTCACCGGTCGCGGCGATCCGCACGGCCTTGGCGGCCCCGCCCGGGTTGAGCGTGGTGCCGGCCTTGCCGCCGACGACGGTCGGCTTGCCGCCCGCGAACTCGAAGTGCGCGTCGGACGGGGTGTCCAGCAGGTTCGTGGTGCCGTCGACGATCGCCGCGACCGTGGCCTCCCGGTCCACGAAGGCGACGAGCTTGTCGTCCTTCGGCTCGAACCGGAAGAGCCCGGCGAGCACCGCGGGCGTCAGCACGGGCTGCTGACCGCCCACGGACACCGTGACCGGCCCCGAGACGACCTTCTGCGCGACCGCGAACTGCTGATCGGTCTGCGCCTGGGTGATCACCGGCTCGACGGGCTCGACCGGCAGGTCGAACGGGCCCTCGGCGTGCAGCCAGCGCTCCTGGATGATGCGTGAGGTCTCGCTCGCGACGATCCGCGTGCCCTCCTTCGCGTCGGTCTTGACGGCCTGGCCGTCCACGAAACCGACGGTGCCGTCCACGGGCTCCACGGCCAGTGACTCCTCGAGGCCCGCGACGGCGGCGTCGAACTTCTCCGCGTCGATGTCCAGGAGGAGCGGCTGCTCGGAACCGCCGAACATGTGCGCCCACATGCGCGTGGGGCTGAGCGAGAAGCCGGTGAGGCCGGCCGCCGTGCCCTCGGCGTCGATCGCGAGACCGCTCTTCCCCGGGGAGAGCTGGGCCTTGCCCTCGCCGGCCGTGAGAGCGATCGGCTCCTCGAGGCGCGGACCGAGCTGCTCCGTCAGTGCGGACGCCGCCTCGGACGGGGTCATGCCGCCCACGTTCACGCCGGCGACCGTGGTCTCGCGCGGCACCGTGTCGCTCACGCTCCACGCCGAGAAGGCGTAGATCGCGAACAGCACGACGACGCCCAGCACGGTGAACAGCGCGATCTTGGGGCCGCGGCTCGGGGCGCCGTCACCGGCGAGCCCGAAGAAGCCGTCCTGGCCCGCGGTACCGGGGCCGTTCGGGCCGGCGGGACCGTTCGGGCCCGCGGGGGTGCCGGGGCCGGCCGGGCCCTCGGCCGCGTTCGCCGACGGCGTCGCGTCCGAGCGCACGGGCGCCCAGCTCGTCAGGGGTCGCGCCACGCGCTGGATCGCTCCGGTCAGGGGCTTGAGGAACGGGATCTGGCCGCCGTCCGCGTTCGGCACGGCGTTCGGGTCGGACGGCGCGGCCGGGCCGCCCGGCTGCCCGGCGAGCGGGACCGCCGGGGGCGGGACCGTCGCGCTCGCGTCCGCCGGGGTGCCGGGGCCTGCCGGGGTGCCGGGCCTGGCCGGCGAGACGGAGGGCGGGGTCGAGCCGGCTGCCGCCGCGCCTGCGGCGGCTGCTGCTCCGGCCGCGGCGGCGCCGGCGGCCGGGATGCTGCCCGGTCGGGTCTGGCTCGTCGCCGCGCCGGTCTTGGGCGGGCGGTCGAACGCGAAGACGCGCGGGGTGTAGCCGCTGCGGGGCTTGGCCGCCTTGGTGGGCGGGGTGGCGAGCTCCTGGACGACGGTCTCCAGCACGGCCACCTGGTCCGGGCTGTCGGCGTCGGGCTCGCCGGGCTTGTCCTGCGCGTCCAGCTCGGCCTGCTTGGTGCCCGGGTCGGACTCGGGCGCGGCGGGCTTGGGGGTGGTGGCGGGCGTCGCGGCGACAGGCGTCGCGGCGGCAGGCGTCGCGCCAGAGCTGGCGGCGCGCGTCGCGGACGCCGGAGCGTCGGCGGGCGTGTCGGCGGCCGACGCGGACGCCGCGGCGGGCGGCACGGCAGCAGGCGGCACGGCAGCGGGCACGGGCGGCGCGGCGGGTGCAGCCGGCGGAACCGCGGGCGAGGTCGCAGCCGGCGCGGACTGGTCGGCCGACTCAGGCGTCGCAGCGGGCTCGGCAGCGGCAGGCTTGGTCTCGGCAGCGGGCCGGGGCGCAGCAGACGCGGGCACGGCCGACGAGCCCGCGGGCGGGGTCGCGGCCGGCTTTGCCGACGCAGCGGGCTCGGCCTCGGCCGGCGTGGTCCCGCCGGGCACCGGGGTCGCACCCGACGCGGGCACGGCGGCCGCAGGCGTAGCGCCCGCTTCAGCTGTGGTCGCGGTGTCCGGCTCGGTCTCCGCAGCGGGGATCTTCGGAGCGGAGGGGCTCACCGCAGCCGGACCGTTCGCCGCGGCGGGCGCCGGCATGGCCACGGGGGCCGCCGGCGCAGGCTGCGTCGCTGGATCGGCGGGCGTCGCCGGAGCGGCGGGCTCGTCCGCCGCGTCCGAGGGGCTCGCGGCTCCCGGCGCGGTCCCGGCGTCGGGCCGGTTCACGGCCTCGTTCACCGAGCCGGCCGAGGGCTGACCAGCAGCGGCGGGGACGCCGTCGGCGGAGGCACCCGGCGCGTCGCTCGCGGAATCGCTCGAACCGTCGGCCGCGGACGCCGCCGCACCGACGGACGCCGCGGCAACCGCGGGCGCGACAGGAGACGCCGGCGCGTCAGCGTCGGTGGGCGCAGCGGCAGGGGCGTCGGCGGAAGGCACAGGGCTCTCGGCGGCAGGGGCGGCAACCGGCGGCACCGCGGCGGGGTCGGCAGCGGCAGGAGCGACGGACGGCGCGGCGGGCGCCTCGGGGGCATCACCAGCGGCACCGACGGCGGGCGCCTCGACGTCCGACACGTCGTCAGCAGGCGCACCCTCCCGGGCGCTGCTCTCGCGCGCACTGTTCGCGGGCGCACTGCTCGCGGTCGCACTGTTCGCGGGCGCGCTGCTCGCGGCCGCGTCGTCGGCGGCTGCGGCGCTGGCGGGCGCACCGCTCTCGCCGGCGTCGCTCGCGGGCGCACTGTTCTTGGGCACGCCGTTCTCGGGCGCGGCGGGGACGGGCTGGGCCTTCGTAGGCTCGGACTGCTCCGGAGCGGTCACGGGTTCGACCTTGTCTGCGGATCGGGGAACCGGCTGTGCGGTCGGTCGACCGGCCGGTACTGCGGGCTGCGCGGCCTGGGTGGCCGACGGACGTGCTGGGGGTTGCGACTGCTGTCGCGGCACGCTGCCAGGGCGTTTTTGGTACAAGCGAGGCGGAATGGCCGGGGCGTGATTCGTCCCGGCGTTCTCGTCTGATGTCGGCTCGAGCGGTTCGTCACGCTCGGTCGGCTGACCCATCGGCACGCTCCGTGCAACTACCCGAGACGCGGGCTTTCCGCGTCCCCCGAAGGGCGCACCTGACCTGCGGCGAATCCGCTGGACGGAATCGCCCTGGCGGGCATCCTATCCAGCGAGAATCCTGCCCAAGGCCTCGTACCGGACGCCCCGAGGTGGAGGTTTCGTATCAATCCTGCCCACCATCCTGAACCACCCTGCGAAGAACCGCAGAGGTCAGGCAGCAGGCCGATCCCGCCGGGCCGGCACCTCGGCGAACCAGGACGACGGCAGGAACGCGACGATCGCCAGGATCGCCACCCCCGAGTACGACCAGACCATGCCGAGAACGCCCGCCGGGACGACGACGTCGCCCCCGGAACCCGGCAGCGACAGGGCCTGCACGACGGCGACCCAGCCGACGCCGAAACCGAGCAGCGTGCCGTAGCCCGCCCACGCGCGGGCGAGCACGCCGCCCGCGGCCGTGAGCGCGAACGCGAGCACCAGCCCGAGGTACAGCGAGTCGTCCCCGTACCGGTGCACGACCGTCCCGAGGGCACCCATCACCACGCCGAGCGCGACGGCCAGCAGGGTGCGGACGATCGTTCGTCCCAGAGGACGCCGGGGTGAGTTCACCGGAGCATTGTCCAGCATGCGGCTGGGAACACACTGCATGTGGAACACTCCCGCGGGTGAACACCCTCCAGGCACAGACGCAGCTCATCGTCCGACAGCGGATCCGCATGCTGGTCAACCAGTACGAGGTGCGGGGCGCGCTGCCCGACGGCTCCGAGGGCGACCTCTACGCCTTCGCCCAGCAGAAGCGCGTCGCGTTCCGCGAGCAGGTCACGCTCTACACCGACGACACCAAGCGGGAGGCGGTGCTCGGCTTCAAGGCCCGCCAGGTCGTCGACCTCGGCGCCACCTACGACGTCGTCGACGCGGGCGGCACGCCGATCGGCACGTTCCGCAAGGACTTCGCCAGGTCGCTGCTGCGGAGCACCTGGCACGTCGAGCAGCCGGGCCTCGGCGTCGCGACGGGGACCGAGCGCAGCATGGGTGTCGCCGTGATCCGGCGGCTCATCGAGCTCGCGTGGCTGCCGTACCACTTCGACTTCGTGATCGACGGGCGCCCCGCGTTCAGCGTCGAGAAGAAGTGGGGCCTGCGCGACCGGTACGTCGTGAACGTCCAGGACCCGCGGCTCGACCGCCGGCTCGTGACCGCCATGGCGATCGGCCTGGACGCCCTCCAGGAGCGCTGACCCCGGCGCCCGCCGTCCGGCACGCGGCAACGTGCCGATCTCGGCAAGGCCATCCCCTTCGAGGCCTAAGTTTCTTCGCTTTGAGCAACCGCAAAGCGAAGAAACTTAGGCCTCAAAGGTGTCCGGGCAAGGTGTCCGGGCGAGATGTCCGGACGACGGGGGTACCGGTCAGCGGAGCGGATCCACGACGGCGTAGGTCTCCGTCGTCAGGATCGGGGCCAGCACCCCGTTGGACAGCGCGTACCACCCGGCGACCACCCCGACGGCCTCCGGCAGCACGTCCGCGTGCTGCACCTGGGTCGCATGCGCCCGCATAGCGCCCACAACTCGCCCGAGCACCCGGCTGAGGTCGACCCGTGCGCCACCGCTGATCCGGGTGATCGGTAGTCCGTCAGGTGATCGGTAGTCCGAGCTACCGACCACCTGACGTTCTGCCGACCATCCGGGCAGGTCCTCCTTCGCGAACGGCGGGAGGTCCTCCGCCGGGTCCGGGAGGGTCAGGGCGTGGGTCGCGGCCAGGGCCAGCGCCTCGGGCAGGGCGGCGAGCGTCGCGCGCGCCGCGCGCACCTCGGCCGCCGGGGCGACGGCCTGCCACAGCTCGGCCCCGGCCCAGGGCTCGCCCCGCCGCCCGACGCCGGAGCCCGGCTCACCTCCGCAAACCGCCTCGCCACCCCGCCCGACGACGCCGGAGCCCGGCTCCCACGCCGGATCCGCCGCGAGGCGCAGCGCGCGCACCGTCACCTCGTGCGCGCGCACGTGGTCGGGGTGCCCGTATCCGCCGCCGGGCTCGTACGTGGCGACGACGGCGGGGCGGCACTCGCGGATCAGCGCCGCGAGCCGCCCGGCGGACTCGTCGAGCGGCACCCGCGCGAACGCCGTCGGCGGGGAGTCGGGTGCCGGGCCGGCGACGCCGGGCGCGACCCAGGTCATGCCGGAGTCCTCGTACCGCACCCCGTCCGCCGGCTCGGAGACGGGCCCGGGAACAGCCGCGGAGCCCGACCCCGCCGGCGCACCCGGAACAGGGTCCACAACCCTGTTTACCTGCGCAGATACCGCGGGAAGGGCGTCGAGGAACGAGTGCCGGATCGCGCCGTCCGCGCCGCCGGCCAGCGCCGTGAGCGCACGGGCCAGCTCGGTCTCGCGGTACGCGCCCAGCGCGGGTCCGTTGCCCTCCAGCCCGGCGCGGCCCTCCGACGTCGTACCGGGCAGGGCGATGACCTCGCCGCGTTCCCCGCGGGTGCAGGTCACGACGTGCACCGGCCGCCCGGCGGCGGCGAAGGCCGCCAGCAGTCCGCCTGTCGACAGGGTCTCGTCGTCGGGATGCGCGTGCACCGCCAGCACGCCCCCGGAGAAAGCACTGAGTGCTGGGTCTTCGCCCTCAGAACGCAAGTTCATGGGCGAAGATCCAGCACTCAGCGGCGCGGGTGCGTCAGTTGCGCTTGGCGCGAGCCGTGGCGCGGGCACGGTCCGTGGCGTTCAGGATCACCTTGCGGATGCGGACGACCTCGGGGGTCACCTCGACGCACTCGTCCTCCTGCGCGAACTCCAGCGACTCCTCGAGCGTGAGCTTGCGCGGCGGGATCAGGTTCTCGAAGTTGTCGGCGGTGGCGGACCGCATGTTCGTCAGCTTCTTCTCCTTGGTGATGTTGACGTCCATGTCCTCGTTCCGCGAGTTCTCGCCGACGATCATGCCCTCGTACACCTCCTGCGTGGGGTCCACGAAGAAGGAGCCGCGCTCCTGCAGGTTGATCATGGCGAACGGCGTCACCTTGCCGGCGCGGTCCGCGACGAGCGAGCCCGTCATCCGCGACTCGATCGGGCCGTTCCAGGGCTCGTAGCCCTCGGAGATCGAGGCCGCGATACCGGTACCGCGGGTGTCCGTGAGGAACTGGGTGCGGAAGCCGATCAAGCCGCGCGCCGGGACCATGAACTCCATGCGGACCCAGCCGGTGCCGTGGTTCGTCATGGTCTCCATGCGGCCCTTGCGCTGCGCGAGGAGCTGCGTGATGGCGCCGAGGTACTCCTCGGGCACGTCGATGGTCATGCGCTCCATGGGCTCGTGGAGCTTGCCGTCGATCTGCTTCGTGACGACCTGCGGCTTGCCGACCGTGAGCTCGAAGCCCTCGCGGCGCATCTGCTCGACGAGGATGGCCAGGGCCAGCTCACCACGGCCCTGCACCTCCCAGGCGTCAGGACGCTCGGTCGGGAGCACCTTGAGCGACACGTTACCGATGAGCTCGGCGTCAAGGCGGTCCTTCACCTGGCGGGCGGTGACCTTGTGGCCCTTGCCGCCCTTGCCCGCGAGCGGGGCGGTGTTGATGCCGATGGTCATCGAGATCGCCGGGTCGTCGACCGTGATGAGCGGCAGCGGACGCGGGTCGTCGATGTCGGTGAGGGTCTCGCCGATCATGATGTCGGCGATGCCCGCGACGGCGACGATCTCGCCGGGGCCGGCCTTGTCGGTCGGCACGCGGTCGAGCGCCTTGGTCTCGAGCAGCTCGGTGATCTTGACGCTCTGCAGGGTGCCGTCGTGGCGGGCCCACGCGACGCTCTGACCCTTGGACAGGGTGCCGTTGTGGATGCGCAGCAGCGCGAGGCGGCCGAGGAACGGCGACGCGTCGAGGTTGGTCACGTGCGCCTGCAGCGGCACGCCCTCCTCGTAGGTCGGGGCCGGGATCTTCTCGAGGATGGTCGCGAACAGCGGCTCGAGGTCCTCGTTGTCCGGCAGGCCGCCGTCGGCGGGCTGGTCGGTGGAGGCGCGGCCGGCCTTGGCCGACGCGTACACGACGGGCACGTCGAGGATGGCGTCCAGGTCGAGGTCCTCGACCTCGTCCGAGAGGTCGCCGGCGAGGCCGAGCAGCAGGTCGGTCGTCTCGGCGACGACCTCGGTGATGCGGGCGTCGGGGCGGTCGACCTTGTTCACGACGACGATGACGGGCAGCTTCGCGGCCAGGGCCTTGCGCAGCACGAAGCGGGTCTGGGGCAGCGGGCCCTCGGACGCGTCGACGAGCAGCACGACGCCGTCGACCATCGACAGGCCGCGCTCGACCTCGCCGCCGAAGTCGGCGTGGCCCGGGGTGTCGATGACGTTGATGGTGATGCCCTCGGCCTCACCGTTCGCCGCCGCCGCGGGACCGGAGTACCGGATCGCGGTGTTCTTGGCGAGGATCGTGATGCCCTTCTCACGCTCCAGGTCACCCGAGTCCATGACGCGGTCCTCGAGGTGCTGACGGGCGCCGAAGGATCCGGACTGCCTGAGCATGGCGTCCACGAGCGTGGTCTTGCCGTGGTCGACGTGGGCCACGATCGCGACGTTACGCAGGTCGGAACGGGTCGCACGGGCCGAGGTCGGCGCGGTTGCAGGCACGGTCACGAAGCACTCATTTCCAGAAGGGAGGTCAGGGGCGCGGACTCTGGTCCCGTGGGGACCGGTCTCGCAGCACCACCCATCTTACCCGCGAATCGAAATCGCCAGGTGTCGACCGTGTCACTGTGCGGTGAACACCCCCGGATGCGGTGCACACCCCCGGAACGTGTCAGACGCTCAGGTCACCGGGGTGACCTGAGCGTCTGACACGTACGTGGGAGGAGCGGGGTCAGCCGCCGATCTCCAGGCTCGCGCCCGGGATCGCCGCCAGGAGGTCCTGCGTGTACTCCTGCTGCGGGTTGTCGAACACCTCGTCGGTGGTCGCGTGCTCCACGATGCTCCCGTCCTTCATCACGGCCACCAGGTCGGCGATCTGCCGGACCACGGCCAGGTCGTGCGTGATGAACAGGAAGGACAGCCCGAGCTCGGCCTGCAGGTCGTTGAGCAGCGTCAGGATCTGCGCCTGCACCAGCACGTCGAGCGCCGAGACGGCCTCGTCGAGCACGAGCACCTCGGGCTTGAGCGCCAGCGCACGCGCGATGGCGATGCGCTGCCGCTGCCCGCCCGACAGCTCGTTCGGGAACCGGCGCATGGTGGCCTGCGGCAGCGACACCATGTCGAGCAGATCGCGCACCCGCGCCTCGCGCGCCTTGCGGTCGCCCACCTTGTGCAGGACGAGCGGCTCCTCGATCGACCGGAAGATCGAGTACGTCGGGTCCAGGGACCCGTACGGGTTCTGGAACACCGGCTGCACGCGGCGGCGCAGCGCGAACTGCTCCTTGGCGGACATCTTCATGACGTCCTTGCCGTCGAACATGACGGTGCCCGACGTCGGCTCGAGCAGCCCCAGCACCATGTTGGCGGCCGTGGACTTGCCGGAGCCCGACTCGCCCACCAGCGCCAGGGTGTGACCCTTGGGCAGCGTGAAGTCGATGCCGTCCACCGCGGTGAAGTTCGTGTGCGAACCCGGCCGGGAGCCACGGATGGTGAACACCTTGGTCAGGTCCTTCGCCACGACGACGTCGGGCGCCGTCGTCTCCGCCTCGTCGGCGTGCTCGGCGAGCAGGTCGTCCGACTCCTGCCCGCGCTCGTGCGCGGACTGGATACGCCGGGAGGCCAGCGACGGGGCCGAGGACACGAGCCGCTTGGTGTACTCGTGCTGCGGGTCCTTGAGGATCTGCAGCGCGGGCCCGGACTCCACGACCCGGCCCTTGTACATCACGACGAGGTGCTCGGCGCGCTCCGCGGCCAGGCCCAGGTCGTGCGTGATGAACAGGACCGCGGTGCCCAGCTCGGAGGTCAGGCCGTCCAGGTGGTCCAGGATCTTCTTCTGGACCGTCACGTCGAGGGCCGACGTCGGCTCGTCCGCGATGAGCAGCTTGGGCCGCGAGGCCAGGCCGATCGCGATGAGCGCGCGCTGGCGCATGCCGCCCGAGAACTCGTGCGGGAACTGGCGCGCACGCCGGTCCGCGTCGGGCAGGCCGGCCTCGCTCAGCAGCTCGGCGACGCGCGCGGTGCGCTCCGCCTTGCCACCCTGGAAGCCGTTGGCGACGAGCGCCTCGTCGATCTGGGCGCCGATGCGCCACACGGGGTTCAGGTTGGACATCGGGTCCTGGGGAACCAGGCCGATCTCCCGGCCGCGCAGGTCCTCGACCTGCTTGCGCCCCAGCCCGACGAGCTCGCGCCCGCCGAACGAGATGGACCCCCCGGTCACCTTGCCGGTGCCCGGCAGCAGGTCGATGATCGCGTGCGCCGTCGTGGACTTGCCGGAGCCCGACTCGCCCACGATCGCCACGGACTGCCCCGGGTAGACCGTGAGGTCGACGCCGCGGACGGCCTCGACGGTGCCGGTCGCCGTCTTGAACGAGATCTGCAGGTCCTTGATCTCGAGCAGCGGGGTGGTGTCGTCGTGCTTCTCGACGGGCACCGGGGCTTCCTCGGTGGTCCCGTCGGTGAGGGTGATCGTGGTGCTCATCGCTTCCTCGCCTTCGGGTCGAGGGCGTCGCGCACGACGTCGCCCATCATGATGAAGCTCAGCACGGTCAGCGCGAGCGCGGTCGCCGGGTAGATCATGATCTCCGGGGCGACCCGGATCGACTGCTGCGCCTTGGCGAGGTCGCCGCCCCAGGAGACGGTCGACGTCGGCAGGCCGATGCCGAGGAAGCTCAGCGTGGCCTCCGCGACGATGAACGTACCGAGCGCGACCGTCGCGTAGACGATGATCGGCGCGGCCGAGTTGGGCAGCACGTGCTTGCCGAGGATCGCGCCCCGGCTCATGCCGAGCGCCTTGGCGGCGGTGACGAACTCGTTGTTCTTCACGCCGAGCACCGCGCCACGCGTGATGCGGGCGATGGACGTCCACCCGAACACCGCCAGCACGACGGCGACCACCAGCGCGTTGCGGTCGTCGAGCAGGCTCATGATGACGATCGCGGCGAGCACGAAGGGCACGGCGAAGAAGATGTCGGTGAACCGGGACAGGATGGTGTCGAGCCAGCCGCCGAAGTAGCCGGCGATCGCACCGATGAGGGTGCCGATCACCACGACGAACAGCGTGGACAGGATGCCCACCGTGACCGACGCCTTTGCCCCGTAGACGGCGCGGGCGTAGATGTCGCAGCCCAGCTTGTCGAACCCGAAGATGTGGCCCGCGGTGGGCCCGCCCAGCGAGTTCTCCAGGTGGCACTCCGTCGGGCTGGCCGTGGTGAACAGCCCGGGGAACACCGCCATGAGGATGACGAAGACGATCAGTGCCGCGGACACCCAGAACAGCGCCCGGTGGCGCATGTCGCGCCAGGCGTCGGCCCAGAGGCTGCTCGGCGCCTCAGAGGTGTCGACGGCGTCGATCACGCCGACCTTGACTTCTTCCGGAGGCGCGACGAAGCGCTCCTGCCCCGGACGGGGAGTCTTCTCGTAGCGGTTGTCAGGCATAACGGATCCTCGGGTCCAGGACGGCGTAGAAGACGTCCACGATCAGGTTGGCGAAGATGTAGACGATGACGAGCACGGTCGCCAGCGACACCACCGTCACGTTCTCGCCGCGGATGATCGCCTGGTAGAGAGTTCCGCCGACGCCGTTGATGTTGAAGATTCCCTCGGTCACGATCGAGCCCGCCATGAGGTTGCCCAGGTCGATGCCGATGAAGGTGACCACCGGGATCAGCGAGTTGCGCAGCACGTGGCGTGTCATCACCTTGCCCCGCGGCAGGCCCTTGGCCCGGGCGGTCCGCACGAAGTCCGCCGTGGTGTTCTCGACGACTGACGTCCGTGTCAGTCGCAAGATGTAGGCGAACGAGGTCGTGGCCAGCACGATCGCGGGCATCAACAGGCTGATGAAATCAGGGTCACGGCCGGCGGTGATGGGCAGCCAGCCGAGCTGGACACCCACGACGGCCTGCATCACGAAGCCGATCACGAAGGTCGGCAGGGAGATGAGCACCAGGCTCCAGAGGAGCACCGTCGAGTCGAAGAGCTTGCCCTTGCGGATACCCGCGTACAGGCCGAAGCCGATGCCGAAGACGGTCTCGATGACGATCGCCATGACGGCGAGCTGGAACGTCACCGGGAAGGCCTGGGCGATCACGTCGACGACCGGGCGGCCGGTGAACGTCACGCCCATGTCGAAGGTGAAGACACCCTTGAGGAAGTAGAGGTACTGCATGAAGAACGGCTGATCGAGGTGGTACGCCTCGCGGATCGCGAGCTCGGCCGCAGGTGACAGGCCGCGTTCGCCGCCCAGCGCCGCCACGGGATCGCCGGGGCGCAGGAACACCAGCCCGTACAGCAACAGCGTGGCGCCGAGGAACACGGGGATCACCTGCAGCAGCCGGCGTCCGATGTACCAGAGCATTCGAAGGTCTCCTTGGTAGATGGCTGCGGAACATTCTCCAGGACGTCGCCCGGTGTTCTGGCTCCGCACAGTGGAGGGCGGGGCGCGCAGTTCACGCGCCCCGCCCGTCACCTGGGGTGATGATTCACGCCGGCGGACCGGACGTGATCACAGTCACTCCGACTTGGTGACCTCGTACAGGAGCGGCATGCTGTCCCAGCCGAACTCCACGTTGTCCACGTACTCGGAGTGCCCAGCGGTCGTGGAGTAGTACCACAGCGGGATACCCGGGAGGTCCTTGAACAGGATCTCCTGTGCCTTGTTGTAGAGCACGTTGGCCTCGTCCAGCGAGGGCGCGGCCGCGGCTGCCTTGAGGGCGGCGTCGAACTCGTCGCTCTCGTAACGGCCGTCGTTCGAGCCGGCCAGGGCGGCCTTGCTGTAGAGCGGGCCGAGGTAGTTCTGCAGCGACGGGTAGTCAGCCGACCATCCGGCACGGAACAGGCCGTCGACCTTGCCCTTCGGGCCCTTGTCGCGCTCGTTCAGGACCTCGTCGAACGTCGGGTAACCGGTCATCTCGCACTTGATGTCGAGGTCGTTGATGTACCCGTTGCACACGGCCTCGACCCACGCCTGGTGGTCCGAGTCGGTGTTGGTGTGGATCGTCAGGACGTAGTCGTCCGGCAGCGGGTCCTCTTCGTTGGCCTCGTCCCAGAGCTTCTTGGCCTCTTCCGCGTTGTACGTGGTGACCTCGTTGCCCGGGATCTCACCGGTCCAGCCGTTGATGACCGGCGACGTGAAGTCGGTGGCCGGGATGCGGGTACCCGCGAAGATCGTCTCCGTGATCTGCTCACGGTTGATCGCCATGGAGAGGGCCTGACGGCGCTTGAGGCCGGCGTCGCCCTGGAACTCGGGGAGCCACTCCGGGACCGTCATGGCCGCGAAGCTGGCGGACGGCTCGCTGATGGCGCCGTCGCCCAGGTCGTCCTCGAAGGTGCTCATCGCCGAGGTCGGGACGTTCTCGAGGATGTCGAGGTTCCCGCCCTGCAGGTCGGCGTACGAGGTGTTCTCGTCCGTGTAGACGATGAAGTCCAGGCCACCGTTCTGGGCCTTGCGCGGGCCGTTGTAGGCCTCGTTCGGGACCAGCTTGATCTCGGACTCGTGCTCCCAGCTCTCCAGCTCGTACGGACCGTTGGTGATCGGCTTCTCGCCGAACGCCGCGGTGTCGTCGTAGTACGCGTCGGGCAGCGGGAAGTACGCCGAGTAGCCCAGGCGGATCGGGAAGTCGGACTCCGGCTGGGTCAGCTTGACCGTGAACTCGGTGTCGCTGACAACCTCGAGGCCGGACAGCGTCTCCGCGGTCGGCTCCTCGGCCATGCCGGAGACGTTGCCCTCGTCGTCGAACTCGGGCACACCCTGTGCCTCGGCGAAGCCCTCGATGGGCTCGAAGAAGCCGGCGCCCTTGGCACCGTTCGGGCCGTAGCCCGCCCAGTTCCAGGCGTCCACGAAGTTGGCCGCCGTGACCGGCGTGCCGTCGGACCACTCCCAGCCGTCCTGGATCGTGATGTTCCAGGTCTGGTTGTCGTCGGACTCGATCGACTCGGCGATCTCGTTGTGCACGACGCCCTCGGCGTCGTAGTAGACGAGGCCCGAGTAGAGCTGCTGGACGACGAGTCCACCCTCGGTCTCGTTGGTCATCGACCCGACGAGCGGGTTCTGGGGCTCGCCGTTGCTGATCGTCACGATCCCGGCGCTGGCGCCGTCGCCGGTCGCGTCGTCTCCGCTGTTGCCACCGCCACAAGCGGTCAGCACGAGCGACGAGGCGAGCGCGAAAGCGCCCAGCCCCACAAGTCGCTTACGAGGTGTCACGTGTCCTCCTGGGTAGCAGTACACCCCGGCACGGCGGGTGCCGTCCGGAGCGATGCGGACGCTTCGTTGCGCCCCGTGGTATCACGGAATAACGTAACCGCTCCCTGGACATGCCGATGACCACCACCCGAGAAACTCCACCGAGTTGTGACCATCTCGGTATCCACGGGTAACACCGAGCAACAGTTCCGACCAGGTAGTTCTCACAGCCGTAACACGGGTGGCGTGAGCGGCCCCGGCAGAGAATTCACCCGGTCAGGCGCCTATTTCGCCCGGTCCACGACCTGCCCGTCGCGCAGCTCCACCACCCGGTCGGCCCGCGCCATCAGCTCGGGGTCGTGCGTGGAGACGACGGCGGCCACACCACGCTCGTGCACCACCCTGGCCAGCAGGTCCATCACCATGGCCGCCGTGCCCGAGTCGAGCTGACCGGTGGGCTCGTCCGCGAGCAGCACCTCCGGGTCGGCGACCAGCGCGCGGGCGATGCCCACGCGCTGCTGCTGTCCGCCCGAGAGCTCGTACGGCCGCTGCTTCGCGTGCCCGCCGAGGCCGACGGCGTCCAGCGCCTCCGCCACCCGCCGCGAACGCTCGCCCTGCGGCGTGCGCCGCAGGCGCAGCGGGACCTCCACGTTCTCCGCGGCGGACAGCACGGGCACCAGGCCGAACGACTGGAACACGTAGCCGATCCGGTCGCGCCGCGCGGCCAGCACGTCGCGCTCCCCCAGCGCGGACAGCTCGGCGTCGCCGAGCCACACGCCGCCCGACGTCGGCCGGTCCAGCCCGCCGAGCAGGTTCAGCAGCGTCGTCTTGCCCGAACCGGACGGGCCGCGCACCACGAGCAGCTCGCCGGCGGCCACCTCCAGGGTCGCGTCCGACAGCGCGCGCACCTCGCCGGCGCCGCTGCCGAACACCCGGGTGAGGCTCTCGGCGCGCAGCACGGTGCGGGCCGGGGTGGTGGTGGTCATCGGTCCTCCTCGGTGGGGGTCTCGACAGGCTCGGCCGGCGGGTGGGGCTCCATCGTCTGGCCCGGCGCCGCCGGCCACACGCCCACGTGGTCGGGCTCCAGCGCCAGCCGCACGCGGTCGCGCAGGTCGAGCGCGTGCACGAAGTCCTGCGGCAGCTGCAGCCGGCCGACACGGTCGACCACCGCGAACTCCTCCGCGACGTGCCGCTCGGCGCCGTGCTCGTCGACCTCCGTGCGGCGCAGCGTCTCCGTGGACGTGCGGCCGTCCCGGATCTGGACCGTGCGCGCGACGTGCTCGGACACGGTCGGGTCGTGCGTCACGATCAGGGTGGTCACGCCGGTCTCGCGGTTGACGCCGCGCAGGGCCTCCAGCACCTCGACCGAGGTGGCCTCGTCGAGCTCGCCGGTGGGCTCGTCGGCCAGCAGCACGCGCGGGTTGTTGGCCGCGGCCACCGCGATGGCGGTGCGCTGCTGCTCGCCGCCGGACATCTCCCCCGGCCGCCGCCCGGCCACGTGCCCGACCTCCAGGAGCTCGAGCAGCGCCTCGACCCGGCGCGCGCGCTCGCGCCGCGGCAGCGAGCCGGCCAGCTCCAGCGGGAGCCGCACGTTCTCGGTCGCCGTGAGGTAGGGCAGCAGGTTGCGCGACGTCTGCTGCCAGACGAAGCCGACGGTGGACCGCTGGTACCGCACCCGCTCGGCGTGGCCCATGGTCAGCAGGTCGGTGCCCGCCACCACGGCGGACCCGCCGGTCGGCGTGTCCAGGCCGGACAGGATGGTCAGCAGCGTGGACTTGCCCGACCCGGACGCGCCCACGACGGCGACGATCTCCCCGGGCTCGACCGTCAGCGTGAGGCCCTGCAGGGCCTGCACCTCCACGCCGTCGGTGGCGAAGATCCGCACCAGGTCGGCGCACCGGATCTCGCCGCCGGCCGCCGGCCCGGACGAGGCCGGCGCGCCGCCGCCCGTCAGCTCGATGGTCGTGCTCATCGGTTCTCCCTCATGTCAGTCGTTGCTCCCCATCCGGAGCTGGGCGGCCACCTCGCCGCGGCGGCTCAGTGCAGCCGCCACGCCGACCGAGGCCAGCACCACCACCACGAAGCCGACGGCGGCCGCGCCCAGCAGCGCCGGGTCGTACTGCGCGTCGGGCTGGGTGGGGCCGCCGGTCAGCGCGGTCACGTCGACGGCGGCCAGCACCAGCTCCGGCACCACCACGCCGAGCACGGCGCCCATCACGAGGGCCACCACCGCCCAGGGCCCGATCTCCCAGCCGACCAGCCCGCGACCCTGCCGGGGCGAGAGGCCGAGGGTCTGCAGCACCGCGAGCAGCCGCGCCCGCGCGGGGGCGGCGAGCATCAGCGTCATCACCACGGCCCCCGCGCACAGCAGCCCCGCGAGCAGCACGGCCAGCACGAACGCGATGGCCAGCCCGCCCGAGACGGGCGCCGCCAGCACGGCGTCGGCCTCCTGGTCCGGGTCCTCCACGACCGACGACGGGAGCAGCCGCGAGATCTCGCCCGTCACGGCGGCACGGTCGGCGTCGTCGGTCAGGCCGACGAGGGCGAGGCGCGGGTAGCTCACGTCGCCCGTGGCCTCGGCGAGGCGGCCGGCGTCGGCCAGGACGAGCGAGCGGCCGGCCGGCAGACCCGGGAGCTCGTCGACCACGTCGACGACCCGGACGGGCACGTTGCCCTCCTGCGTCGTGAGCGTGATCCCGGTGGCCCCCGGTCCGACGCCCGGGCCTGCCGCGCCGGGCGTGAGGATGACGGGCAGCGCCCCGTCGCCGTCCGCGCCGCCCGGCCCGGCCAGGTCGGCCAGCGTCTCGGGGGCGCCCTCGACGTCCTGCTGCGCGACGGTCAGCTCGGCCGCGTCCACCGTCCACACCTCGACGCGCGGCGAGGATCCCACGCCCTGCAGCAGGCCGTCGCCGACGTCGCCCACCGGCGACACGGCCGCGACGCCGTCGATCGCGGCTACCTGCTCCGCCACCGGGGCGTCGACGACGGGACCCGAGACCCGCAGGTCCGCGCCGGTCGCGCGCCAGGCCTCCCGGACCACGCCGCCGGAGACCGTGGAGTACAGGACGGCCGAGGTCGCCGCGACGGCGACCGCGAGCACCAGCGCGATCGCCGGGACGGGACCGCCCGCGGGGTCGCGCGTGGCGCGCGCGGCGCCCAGGAACGGGACCAGGTCGCGCCGCGGTGCGAGCGCCCGCTCGGCCGCGAGCGCCAGCCAGGGGTACGCGCGGACCGCGAGCAGCGTGAGCGCCAGGGAGACCAGCAGGGGTGCCGCGGCGACGAGCGGGTCGACGCCGGACCCGGAGCCGGCGCCCGAACCAGCCACGACCCCGCGCGAGAGCAGCAGCCACGTCGCGAGCGCCGCGCCCGCGACGACCAGCACCTCCAGCACCCAGCGCACCCGGCTGCGCGAGCGCGGCGCGAGGTCCGCCCGCGTGGTCCGCAGGCCGGCGGGCGACGTCGCGAGCGCCAGGGCCACGGCCGGGGCGAGGCCCGCGGCCACCGCCAAGAGGACCTGGGCGACGGTGACGGGGGCATCGAGGCCGGCCGCGGCCGAGAGCACCAGGCCCGCCGCGAACCCGACGGCCGCCGAGCCGAGCCCGACGACGAGGCCCTCACCGCCCATGAGGAGCCGCACCTGGGTGCCGGACGCGCCGCGGGCTCGCAGCAGGGCGAGCGCGGAGCGCCGCCGGTCGACGACGAGCCGAGCGCCCAGGGCCAGCACGGCCACGGTGGCGCCGAGCGGCCCCACGGCGAGGACCGCGACGATCGCGTCGACCCCGGTGCGCTGCGCGAGCAGGCTCTCCAGGATCTCGGTGAGCCGGCTGGTGGGCCGCAGCTGGAGCGGCGTGGGGTCGTCCGGGCCGGCAGCGACGAGGAACGTGTTGGCCGACTGGCCCTTCATCTGGGACAGGAGCACCGGAACCTCGGCGGCCGTCAGGCCGTCGGTGCTCACCGGGAACCAGACGCGGGTCTCGGCCACGCCGAGGGTGAGCGGCGTGATCATGGCCGGGTCCACGTAGGCGGTCGCGGTGCCGAGCAGGCCGCGGTTCGGGTCCGCGATCACGGACGCCCTGGCCCCCAGGGCGTGGTGCAGCCAGTAGTCCGCGTCGGGGTCGCCGGTCTCGAAGATCCCGGTGACGACGAGGGACGGGTAGCGGCCGGCCAGGGCAATCACGCCCGAGCCGGAGAGGTTGTCGTACCGGCCGCCGAGCTCCCAGCCGTACGTCTCGGCGACGGCGCGCGAGACCGCGACCTCGAACGCCGGCGCCCGCTCGGTGGGCTGGCTCACGGACTGCTCGTCCCCCAGGAACACGGGCCCCGCGGTCGCGGTGGGCCAGCGGCCCTCGACCAGCTCGGCGCGCTCGTCCAGGTCCGGGGCCGTGCGGAGGAAGACCTTGGCCTCGGCCAGCTGGGAGCTGCGCTCCGGGACGGTGTACGCGGGGTCGGTCGAGGTCACGTGGAAGAGCGGCGCGCCCATCACCGAGCGCAGCGGCTCGGGGGACCCGGCGCGGACGGCGTCCAGGTTCTCGATGAACGGCGCCCAGTCCGGCTCGTCCGGCACGCCGCTGCCGACGGCGCCCGGGTCGTAGAAGCCGCCCGACGGCGCCTGGCCGGGAATCGAGCCCACCACCGAGAT
This sequence comes from Promicromonospora sp. NPDC057488, assembly GCF_042802395.1. Lineage (NCBI taxonomy): Bacteria > Bacillati > Actinomycetota > Actinomycetes > Micrococcales > Promicromonosporaceae > Promicromonospora > Promicromonospora sp. NPDC057488. The sequence goes on along the minus strand of NZ_JBHVEG010000054.1, from coordinate 3,579 downwards.
CACGTCCCGGGCCGGGCCCGAGGCCGTCGCGGTCTCGTAGGCCACCTGGTCGGCGTGCATGGTCGCGACGGCGCGCGGCGCCGTGGACAGCACCCCGGCGGCGAGGAACGCGACGACGCCGAGCGCCGCCGTCGCGCCCCACGACGTGCGCAGCTGGCGCCGGGCGAGCAGGCCCAGCCCGGACAGGGCCGCCATCAGCGGACCTCCTCGCGGTAGGTGGTGTCGCGGGCCTGGGCGGCGACGCGGCCGCCGACCCCGGCCGCGACCAGGACCAGCCCGGCCACCGCGGCGGCCAGCACCAGGGCGGTGCCCCCGGTCGCGAGGACGAGCTGTGCGGGCGGCGCCGCGTCGATCCCGGTGAGCGTCGCGGCGGCGAGCCCGCCCGCGGCCAGCCCGGCCACGCCCCACCCGGCGACCGCGCCGACGGCGAGAGCGACGATCCCGACCGTGATCAGCTCGGCGGCCCGCGCCCGGCCCTGCGCCACGGGGCCGAGGCCCACGGCGCGCAGCACGATGACCTCGCCGCGCCGCTCGCGCAGCGTGGCGACCGCGACGGCGAGCACACCGGCCAGCGCGAGCACGGTCGCCCCGGCGGCGGCGAGCCAGAACGAGACGCGCACGGGCACGGCGGTGTCGGCCGAGCCATAGCCCGGGGTGCTCACGGCGGGCCGCTCCCGGCTGTTCGTGCCGGCGGCCTCGGCGGCGTCCGTCGCGTCCCGGGCCAGGCTCGCCACGGCCGCCGCCGGTCCGGCCGGGCCGGGCGGACCGGCCGCGAGCCAGACCTCGTTCGTCAGGACCGGGTCGCTCACGTCGCGCACCAGCGCGGCGGCGAGCGCCCCGCGGTCCAGCAGGGCCGCGTAGGGGTCGAGCGCGCCGGGCACCGTGCCCGACGACGCCACGACCCGCACCGGCAGCCGCGTGCCGCCGAGCGTCAGCTCGAAGGTGTCCCCCGTGGTCACGCCGAGCGCGCCGGTCAGCGACGACGAGGCCAGCAGCGGCACCGGCGTCGCCTCGGAGCTGCTCAGGAGGCGCAGCCGGCTGGCCGCGGTGGCGCCGTCCTCGCCCAGCGCGATCGTGAGCTCGGCCTTGCCCTCCGTCAGCACCAGCCCCGAGGGTCCGTCGAAGGTCTCCGACGGCGTCCACGCGGGCTGCTCGACGTCCTGCCCGCCGGCCGTGATGCCCTCGACGGCCAGCGTCACCTCGGCGATCGACCAGCCGGGCCGGGTGTCGACGTCGAGCGCGGCGATCCGCCAGGCCTGGCCCTGCGGGGGCGCCGGCACCTCGCCGGTCAGCTCGTGCTCGGCCGGCTCCGCGCCGAGGGCACCGTCGGTCCCGCCGCCCTCGGTGAGCTGCCCGAGCTCGACCGTCGCGACCGACCCGTCGGGTGCCGCGAGCACGAGGGACAGGTCGAGCTCGTGCCGGGGGGCCCAGTCGGCCAGCTCGAAGCCGCCGGTCTCGTCGATGCCGGCGCGCACGGTGAGGGTGACGTCGCGGGCGTCGTCGGGCAGGGCGGGAGCGTCGGCGAAGGCGTCGTTCGCCAGGTCGCCGGCCAGCTTTTCGACGTCGAGCACCTCCGCCGGGGCACGCACCACCTGCGGGACGGCGGGGGCGGGCAGCGCCAGCATCGTGACCGGCAGGCCGTCGGAGTAGGCGGTCCCGGACAGCACGGGCGCCGAAGCGACGGCGCTGCCGCCGGGGCCGGTCCCGCCCGGCAGGAACGGGGCCGGGTCCAGGCGCCCGCTCTCGGGCGCGGTGACCCGCACGTCCGCGCCGTTGGTGAGCACGTCGACGTCGTCCCGCAGGCGTTCCGCGGTGCCGGCGTAGCCGCCGGCCAGGGTCGCGGCCCCGCCGGCGAGCACGAGCAGGACCACGGGCACCACGTAGACGACGATGCGGCGGGCCACCTGCCGCGCGGCGAGCGGGCCGACGACGCCGCGCGACCGCCCGGCGAGGCCCGCCCACAGGCGCGTGGCCGGGCCGAGCACCGCCATGGCCGCGACGGCGAGCGCGGCCAGCGCGAGCGCGGGCGCGGCGGCCGCCGTGGGGTCGGTGCGCAGGCCGCCGGGGGTGGTCACCAGCGGCGAGCCGTAGCGCAGGAGCTGGGTCACGCTCACCGCGGCGGCGGCGACCGTCAGCACCACGGTGCCGAGCGCCGCGACCTGGCGCACGCGCCCCGAGCGGTCGGTCACCTGGCGCCGCACCGCCGCCTGCGCCTGCAGCGCGGCGACCAGGACGAGCGTCGCGGAGGCCACGACGGCGACCGCGAGGGCCACGGCCAGGGGCGCACCGGCGGTGGCGGCCGCCCCGGGGTCGGCGCCCACGACCGCGCGCAGCGCGCCCCATGCGGCGACCCCGCCGGCCGCGGCCGCGGTCAGGGCGAGCAGCGCGCCCTCCACCGCGGACGCCGCCGTCACCGTGCCGGGTGCGGCTCCGCGGGACACCAGGAGCGCCACCTCGCCCTCCCGGGTCGCCGCCAGCAGCCGGGCCACCTGCACCAGCGCGACCAGGCCGACGAGCGCCAGCAGGGACAGCGGGACGAGCGCGACGGCGTCGGCGGCGCGCAGCGCGGCCCCCAGGTCGGCGGCGGTCACGTCGAGCGTGCCCGTGACGGTCAGCCCGCGGGGCGCGATGTCGGCGTCCTCGCCCAGGGTCCGCTCGACCTCTGGGGTGAGGGCCGCGAGGGCGGGCAGGTCGGCCGGGGTGATCGCGCCGCCGTCGGGCACGACGGTCCAGCGGGCGAACGGGTCGGTGTCCAGGCCGGTGAGGACGTCCGCGCTCACCACGACGGGTCCGGGGTGGGCGCCGTCCGCGCCGGTCAGCACGGCCGGGTCGCCGAGCCAGCCCGCGTCGTCCGGCTCGGTGACGCGCCAGGTCGCGCTGACCGTGACCGGGGTGCCGGTGCCCGTGGGGTCCTCGGGGTCCACGCCCAGCCGGAGCGTGTCGCCGACCGTCAGCCCGGCGGCCTGGGCCGCGTCCACCTGGAGGGCCGCCTCGTCCTTCGCGGCCGGCCACGCGCCGTCCACGAGGGTGACGCCGCTCGCACCCGCCCCGGACAGGGCTTCCTGGCGCGAGGGAGCGGGCAGGAGCGCCACCGACCAGCGGCCGAGGTCGTCGCCGTCGGCTCCCGCCGCGTACTGCGGCTCGGTCCGCACGTCATAGGTGACGCGGTGCGGCACGCCGTCGAGCAGCTCCGCGAGCACCTGCTGGACGCGCGCGTCCTGGGCGTCGGCCTCGGCGCCGTCGGCGATCCGGGTGGCGAGCTGGACCGCCCGCCCGGAGGGCTCGGCCGCGGCCAGCCCGTCGCGGGCGCCCGCCGTGGCGGCGGCCTGCGTCCAGCCGACGGTCAGGCCCAGCGCGCCGGTCAGGACCGCCACGAGCAGCCAGACGAGCGCGAGCAGCCCGCGGTGCGCCGTGGACCGGCGGGCAAGGAGGGTGGCTCGACTCACGGGGCCAAAGTAGCCCGGCCCTGTGACACGCACGACGAAACTATGGCAGCCGGAGGCAACGATCCGGTCACGCCCCCACGGCCCCCGCTAACGAGTTCGGTCGGTTGCTCTGGGATCGGTCAGTTAACTGACC